>NZ_SFBV01000207.1:0-7692 GCF_007095585.1 Microcystis sp. M_OC_Ca_00000000_C217Col | reverse complement strand
CTTAATTGATTAGTTCGCTCTAGAAAAAAACAATTAACAAAAATCGCTAAATGCCTTTCTATATAAGGGTTCCATCCCTTATAACTCCCGTCCATTGCATAACACAAACCGAAGAGCCGTGTTTATTTCCTGGTATTGAGTCCTGGCTCTGTCGTTTCATAGTAATTAGCCAAGTCTTGATCGCCAAGGGTTGCACCGGCAGAAAATTGCGTATAAACCTTGACTTGTTTGCCTTTTGGATTCCAGCTTGTCTGATTCTCATAATTAGATAGAGGATTGTCGGGAGGAGCAACTTTATGAGATGCTTAAGTTCTGCAGCTAAAAGTTATTCCTATGTCAGCCCCCCCCATCTTCAACTATTTGAGCAACTAAGTCAATGAATTAAGCCCAGAAACGTTGAATCTCGTCATAAAAATTTACATTCAAGAGCATACTAAATCTATACTTTAGACAGTCATAATCTGAGATTTATGAAACTTATGAAATCGGAGAGTGAGATCGGTCAAAATCATCCCCAATCTGGTAATTATGCCCCCCTAGATAGCCATCTTTGGGCCGATGCCACCTATCCCCTCGGAGCGCATTATCGGGGCGATAGCGTCACCTTTGCCGTCTATTCTAAAAATGCCAGTCAGATTCTTCTGGAAATCTACGAGCGCCCGACGGGAGAAAACGCTAAGTATGATTACTGGTTGACAAAAAACCCAAATGATGATATATGGCGGGCAAAAATCGCCGGTATTGGCCACGGCAGTTACTACGCTTTTCGCTGTTGGGGTCCCAATTGGCAATTTGATCAAAAATGGCAAAGAGGCCACAGTAACGCCGGTTTTCGGGCAGATGTGGACGATTTTGGCCATCGTTTTAACCCCAATAAAGTCCTCTTCGATCCCTACGCGCGAGAACTTTCCCACGACTTTGAAACCCTGGCCATGATCGCAGCCGGAGAAAATGCGGGAATCTATGCCACGGGAGAAGGGGACTACAAAGGAGTGATCCGGCGGCAATACGATACGGGTAAATGGTCGCCCAAAGGCATTGTGATCGCGCCGGATGGGACTTCTACCGGGATTCGTCCCCGTCTGGGGGCCGAAAAAGCGATCATTTACGAGGCCCATGTGCGCGGTTTAAGTCATCACCCCTCCGCTAGTCGTTTGGAAGATATTCTCAAGGGAATTACAGGTTTTGAGGAAGTGGCCAACGTTCCCGACCAGTACAGAGGAACTTATGCGGGGGCCGGCTATATGGCCAAATACCTAAAAGCGCTGGGATTTACCACGATCGAACTCTTACCGGTCCAGGAAACCGCTAACGATAATAACCCCGATGATCGCCCCGGCGGTAACTATTGGGGTTACATGACCTTTGGTTATTTCGCTCCCGATCGCCGTTATGCTTATGATCGCTCCCCCGGGGGACCCACCAGAGAGTTTAAGTCCATGGTCAAAGCTTTCCACGACCAAGGTATGGAAGTTTATCTCGATGTGGTCTATAATCACACCGGAGAAGGGGGCAATTGGGGCAGCAACGATGTCACCGGATTTGTTAGTTTTGGTGGTTTTGATGTGGTGGAATATTATCAACTCAGCGACGAACATTATCTAGTTGATGGGGCCACTGGCTGCGGAAATCAATTAAACTTTTCCCATATTGTCACCTGTAATCTGGTTCTTGATTCCCTCACCTATTGGTTAGAAACCATGGGAGTTGATGGTTTTCGTTTTGATCTGGCCCCTGTCCTCGGTCGAACTCCTTCTAGTCATGAACGAGAAGATTGGCACAAGCAAAAACAATTCTTTCCTAAACATCCTTTGTTAGAAAATATCGAGCAATTAGGCAAGAAATATGATGCCGAAATGATCGCCGAAGCTTGGGATATCTGGGGTTACGAAGTAGGTAATTTCCCAACGGGTTGGGGCGAGTGGAATGGCCGTTATCGCGATGCAATCCGGCGTTTTTGCAAGGGAGATGGTAATACTTTTAAATTCATCGAACAGGTGAACGGAGATTATCACAATTTTCATGACCAAGGCGGACCACACAAATCGATCAGTTTTATTGTTGCCCACGATGGTTTTACCCTGATGGATTTGGTCAGTTATAACAATAAAAATAACCTCAATCCCTGGCCTTTTGGTCCTTCCGATGGCGGCAATAATAATAACGATTCTTGGGATTCTGGCGGTAATCAGGCCTTACGTCGCCAAAGATTACGCAACTTTTGGACGATTCAATTTTTATCTCGCGGTGTTCCCATGACTGTCTGGGGTGATGAATTTGGCCGCACTCAAAATGGTAATAATAATCCCTACAATATTGATAGTGTGGCCACTTGGAATAATTATGATATGATTGCCACCCGTTCACCCCATCTACTACCCACGGGTTATCGGGAAACTTATCACAATAATTTTGGCACGGGAACTAATCAAGAAGAACGCAATCCTTTATTTATTTTTGCCGCTTATATTGCTCACTTAAGAAACAATCATATAGCACTCAAACAGCGCCGCTATGGCGATATGGTTCTCAATGCGGGCAATAGTGTCACCTATTTATTTAAAAAACCCGATGGGGTTAGCGATTTAACTGCCCATGCTCGCTGTATTTGGTTTTTAATTGATGGTAGTGCCGTCGGTGATCACGATTTTTTGGTGTTAATTAATATGTATCATCTGCCAGTGGATTTTCGCCTTCCCTCCCCAGGCAATAATTATCGTTGGGTAAGACTTATTGACACGGCAGCTTGGGCAGAAACCAATTATAATTGTTGGTCTGTGGAGCAAGGAGCAGTAATTTCTGATCGCTATAAAGTCAATGGTTTTTCGATCGTGGTTCTCGAGGAGATTAACTGAATTTTTGACAATAGGGAAATATAAACCCCTGTTGCATCTTATGTTTTATAACCCGCACTTAGCCCAAAATTGCCGTTAAATGTCTAAAACTAAAAGTAGTGTTATTATCCTAACCATAATTTGTATTATCGCCACAGCGATGGGAGTTTATCTAATCGGTGGTATCGACTCCCAACAATTACAGATCTGGTTAAAACAAATGGGAATTATGGCCCCCATTTTGTATATTATTCTCTATACGATCGGGACAATTTTAATCCTGCCTTCTACCCCCTTAAACCTCAGTGGTGGGGCGATCTTTGGGGTAGTTATGGGAACAGTTTGGACAACGATCGCCGCTTTAGTGGCCGCTATAGTTGCCTTTGCTTTTACCCGTACTATCGGCCGGGAATATACCGCCAAAAAATTTCAGGGAAAATGGCAAGCGATCGATGCAGAAATGCAGCAAGGCGGCCTATTTTATATGTTTGCTATCCGTCTATTACCGATTATTCCCTACGGTATCGTTAACTTTGTGGCGGGATTAACTTCTATCCGTTTTCGCGATTATTTCATCGGTACTTTATTAGGCACTGTCCCCGGAATTTTACCCTTTGTCATGATGGGTGCGGGTTTAAAATCTTTAGGAAAAGGCGATATATTGCCCCTAATGGTGGCTTTTACCCTTATTGCTCTGTTAGTAGGTGTGGGAACTTGGTATCGTCGTCGTCGGCAATTTCCCTTTCAGTGATCAGTTATCAGTTATCAGTTATCAGTTATCAGATTGGAGTTTTCAGGAGATAGTGTTAAGTGAAAACTTTGGCACTTATTTTCACTGATCACCGGTTACTGGTTACTGTTCACCGATCACTGATCACTGATTCAAGCCTGACAACGATAAAATTAAGTTAGATTAGGAATATCCCGACTGAATCCCCATTGCTAAGGAGATAGCGTATCGATGCCTGCCGCAGATTATAAAGATTATTATGCCGTTCTGGGAGTAGGTAAAACTGCCAGCGCCGAAGAAATTAAAAAAGCTTTTCGCAAATTAGCCGTCAAATATCACCCCGATCGCAATCCTAACAATAAAAGCGCCGAAGAACGTTTTAAAGAAATTAGCGAAGCTTACGAAGTCCTCTCCGATAGCGAAAAACGCCAAAAATACGATCAATTTGGACAATATTGGCAACAGGCCGGGCGATCGAATTGGCCGGGTGGTAATGGGGGGGTTGACTTTGGTTCCGACGGTTTTGACTTTAGCCAGTACAGCACCTTTGATGATTTTATCAATGAACTGCTCGGTCGCATGGGTCGCTCTGGCGGTACTCGCCCCGGTTCCCATTCCTACGGGACTCCGGGGAGAGGATTTGGCGATTTTAGCAATTTTAACGACTTTGCCGGCGCTCGTACTCCACCGCAATCCGTCACTTCTGGTATCTCCACCGCTAAACTGCGTCTGAGTTTTGGGGAAGCTTTACGAGGAGTACAAAAACGGGTTAATTTAGCCGGAGAAATGATCGATATCAAAATCCCCCCAGGAACCAAAACCGGTAATCGTCTCCGGGTACGGGGTAAAGGACTAATCGATCCCTTGAGTAAACAACGGGGAGATCTATTTCTCGATGTGGAATTAGAACCCCATCCTTTCTTTACTTTTGAAGGCGATAATTTAACCTGTGAAGTCCCGATTACTCCCGATGAGGCGGTTTTAGGCACAGCAATTGAAGTTCCTACCCCCGATGGCATGGTGACGGTAAAAGTTCCCGCCGGTATTCGTTCCGGTCAATCCCTGCGCTTACGCGGCAAAGGTTGGATCGATAATAAAGGACAACGCGGCGATCAATTAGTCAAAATTGTCATCGATACTCCCAAAGAATTAACCGCGATCGAACGGGAATTATACGAGAAAATTAAATCTCAGCGTACCACCGATCCCCGTCGTCATCTCAGACAGGTGCAAATTTAAGTCCCTAGCTAGGGTTTGCCAAAACAGTTTTTCTTGGTGCTGATTACTGTCTCTGGGGTTTATAAGTGGTTAGGTGTTAAAAATCGTCAGTTCCCCCCCTTATCAAGGGGGGATTAAGGGGGGATAGGCACCCCCCTTATCAAGGGGGGATTAAGGGGGGATCGATCTAGAATTTAACCTTACTAGCCAACCAATTAGTAATTAATTTCGGGCTATTTTTCTTCACCCAATAGAGAGCATAAATTCTGAACATAGGCTTAGAAAAACGAGCGATCGCTTTCATAATAAAATTTAAGTAACGACTATGAAACTTTTTATTAATTAAATTTAACGAACCCACATCGTAAAGACAGTCGATGATAATCCTAAAAGTCGTTTCCTCTCTTTGGAATAAACTATCTATTAACAATAGCACTTCCTGAATCCTTTGCTGTTTAAGCTGTTCTTCTTCGTCGGAAACAGCCGAGAGAATCTGCTGCTGCTTAGATAATTTACTATCCGATGGGGTTAACATGATATGGTAAGGAAAAAATTAACTTGTTTTGATTTTATCCCTATTTGCCGATTTTGCAAGACCAAACTCCCCATCTATCCCCATTTTTACGATAACACGGATCTTTCCTCTCCCATGCCGTCTTGACTGTGATTGCTGTGATTGTGTCATGGACTGTGATTGATTATTGATAAAAGGTTGCTGAATACAATATAATCATAGTATTCATTCAATCATTTCAATCACAGTTTAGACTGATGCTGTGATTGTGTTATGGACTGTGACTGATTAAGAAAAATAGGGCAGAATAAAATTATGAAAGCTAAAATAAGGACTGAATCATGAATGCTCCCTTAACCACAAGTTTACTTTAGCAGTACAGGAATTTACCACTGAAGCAATTTCTAAAATACCTATATTATGGGAAAAAATCAAAACCCAATAATATAATAAAGTTAACCCTCATCACCCCGATTTTATCTATGGAACCGATAACAGTGGCGACAATTGTTGCTTTGGTATTTCAGACTACTGTAGAAAAATTTACCGAAGCTGCTCTAGAAAAAATTAATACTTTGCGGCAAATCATCTGGAATAAACTTAAAGCTAATCCTAAGGCTGAAAAAGCTTTACAAGCTGCTGAAAAAGGGTCAAAAACTGATCTAGAAAAAGTAGCAGATTATTTAAAGGTTGCCATGAATGATGAAGCAGATTTCGCCGAAAAATTCAAGGGTTTAGCAACAGAAATTCAATCCTTGAAAATTCAGGATAATAGTAGTATGAACCAGACTAATTATGGAGGGACAAATTTCCAGAATAAGGTTGAGGGTGGTGAAGTTTATCAAGCAGCAACTATAAACATCAATAAACCCTGACTGCAGCCGCCTGTTCAGGAACAGGTTAAACAACATCCTCACAATTTATCTAATAGTAATATCCCTAGATTTGTTGGTAGGGATCAGGAATTAATTGACTTAAAAAAGCAATTACAACAATCCCAAAAGCTTGCTATCTCTACCTTAACGGGAATGGGAGGCATAGGTAAAACCGAACTAGCCAGACAGTTTGGCTGGCAACAATGGCGAGAAAAAGCCTATCCCGGGGGTATATGTTGGTTAAATGTGGCAGAAAGTGACGGCGGTTTTATCGGTACTTCTATTTTAGATTTTGCGCGGGTACATCTCAAATTAACTTTACCGGATGAGGGAGAATTAGACGTAAAAATTCGTTATTGTTGGCAAAACTGGTTAGCGGGAAATGTCCTAATTATTTTTGATGATGTGCGGGATTATCAGCAAATTAGGGATTATTTACCACCGCAAGAAGACAAACGCTTTCAGGTTTTAATTACCACTCGCAAGGAATATTTATCAGCGACAATTGCGACTTTTCGGGTAGAAGTATTAAAAGAAAAAGATGCACTTGATTTATTGCGTTCCTACCTTGCAGATAACAGAATTGACACACAAATCGAGGCAGCTAAATTATTATGTCAGGATTTGGGTTATTTACCCTTAGGGTTAGAATTGGTGGCAAGGTTACTGGTACGGCGACAGGATTGGAAAATTAGCAAAATACGGCAGAAATTAGCCGAAAAAGGATTAGATGAGCCAATCTTAGCCAAAAATCCCAAGTTTCATGGGGAAATGACTGCGGAAAGAGGGTTAAAAGCTGCCTTTAATCTCAGTTGGGAGGAGTTGCACAGCGAACCAGAAGCCCAAATTTTGGCACTTTACCTCAGTTTATTCGCTCTTGCGCCCTTTCCCAAAGGAATGATTCTGGATTTATTTCCCGATGAAGATGGGGATACAGTGGAGGAATGGTTAACCGATAGTTTAGTTCACCTGAGTTTAGTTCAGGATAATCGTGATGGTTGGTATGAAATTCATCCCCTGTTGCGTCGCTATTTTCGGGATAAGTTAGAAGCATCACCCCACGCAGAACCCGCAAAACGCCGTTATTGTCGGATTATGGCCAAAAAATCGGCAGAAATGCCACAGAATCCCACTATAGAAATCGTTGAAGAATTTAAACCTTTCCTTCTCCATCTACAAGCATCTGTCAAGGAATATCCCCAATATATCGCTGATGAGGATTTATTATGGTCCTATACGGGTTTAGCTAGTTATTATAATGGACAAGGATTGTATGCTATTGCTGAACCTTACTGTCAAGCTTGTTTAACCGCAACTCGAACCCACTTAGGAGACAATCATCCCGATGTGGCAACTTCCCTCAACAATTTAGCAGGATTGTACGAATCCCAAGGTAGATACTCAGAAGCGGAACCTCTCTATCTAGAAGCTTTAGATTTGAGAAAACGACTCTTAGGAGACAATCATCCCCATGTGGCAACTTCCCTCAACAATTTAGCATACTTGTACCGCTCCCAAGGC
>NZ_SFBV01000206.1:0-15343 GCF_007095585.1 Microcystis sp. M_OC_Ca_00000000_C217Col | reverse complement strand
AGTGGTGGTCATTGGTTTATGATTCCTATTAAGTTATCGAGGTACGATTGATTGATGATGTTTCTATCTTAGAGAGTTTGTAACGGTTTGTAAAGGGGTTTGACGATATTGTTACTTATATCATTGATAAGCTGGGGTTATGCTAAGTCTATAGGGTTTCCTGACCAAGTTTTCCTTTTGGGGAGTACGTCGTCAGGGGCCGATGCTAAATCAGGTCATACTTCATGTTTATGAAAAAACCCTAGATCTCGAACTCAGGTTAGACTAAAAAGGGAAGTTTAATCATAATGGCGGTTGTCCTGACTATGGTAGAAAAAGTTCGTAAAACCGAGGCGGAATGGCAGGCCCAGCTAACTCCCGAACAGTTCCAAGTTACTCGCAAAAAGGGAACAGAACGGGCGTTTACGGGTAAATATCACGATAATAAGGAAAAAGGTATTTACAAATGTGTCTGCTGTGGTACGGAGTTATTTACTTCTGACAGCAAGTATGATTCGGGTACTGGTTGGCCGAGTTTCTGGACTGCTGCTAACGAGACTAATATTAAGTACGAACGAGATATTAGCTTTTTCATGGTGCGGACAGAGATTGTTTGTGCCGCCTGTGATGCACATCTCGGTCACGTTTTTAACGATGGTCCACCTCCAACGGGAAAACGCTATTGTCTCAACTCTGCCGCTTTGCAGTTTGAAAAAAATCCCTAAAGCAAAAAGAGGTCTTTCCAGACCTCTTTTTTTTAAGTTCCAGTGGCAGCCAATTACAGTAAACCTGTATTAGTTCCCGGTTTGCCGGTAGCTAACTGCACTTTGACAATTTTGCCGCCCATTTTCATGATGCGTTGTTGCTCACGAAACCAATTATCGTAGGGAACGAGTTTGGTGAAATAGGTATTTTGTAATTCCCGTTGTGTCCGAATGCGGCTTTGGCTAGGAACACAAGCGGTGATTTTGAACATCCGCATGGATTGATTTCTCCTAATCGCTGAAAAACTTGTCGCTCAAACTAACGAAGGCTTTTTCCTAAAATAACAAAGGTCGGGAGTCAAGGATCAATACTAGCTCGTCAAAACCTATCTTGGACAGATTCAGCCTTTAAAGACCTAGCACTCATCCTCGGCTTCCCGAACCTATTTTGTCCGAGTTCGTTATTTCTAGCTTAAGCCAGAGCTAATGTAGTCGAAGTAAATCCCCATTTCTTTACCCGCATCAGCACCAACTAAACTAGCGGTGACTTCTTTCATCGCTTGGATAGCTTGAACGGTGGAGGAGATGGGTACACCTAAAGAGTTGTAGGTTTCTTTCAGGCCGTTGAGAACGCGCTCATCGAGGATAGAAGGATCTCCAGCTAACATAGCGTAGGTAGCATAACGGAGATAGTAGTCGAGGTCACGGATACAAGCGGCGTAACGACGGGTGGTGTACATATTGCCACCGGGACGGGTTACGTCAGAGTATAACAGGGACTTAGCCACAGCTTCCTTAACGATGCCGGCAGCGTTGGCACTAATGACACTAGCGGCACGCACGCGCAGTTCACCGGTGGCGAAATAGCTTTTCAGTTTGCCGAGAGCATTAGAGTCAAGGTATTTGCCTTGAACGTCAGAAGAGTTGATAACAGAAGTAATTGCGTCTTGCATGGTGGTTCTTCCTTGGGTTTTGCTTAATCTTAAGAGGTTTACGGGGGGTGTGTCTAGAACAATTCACAAAGGAGTTGTTCTACGACATAGAGCCGATCACGTAATCGAAGTAGGAAGAAGCTTCAGAAGCATCGTCAGAAGACATAAGACCAGTAGCAACTTCTTTCATTTCGCGAACGCTTTGAGCTACGGCACCGATGTCGGTTCCTAAAGATTTGTACATTTCACGCACACCGACTAAACCGATTTCTTCAATCGGGGTGACATCACCAGCAACTACTCCGTAGGTGATTAAACGTAGGTAGTAGTCCATGTCACGCAGACAGGTGGCGGTCATTTCTTCGCCGTAAGCGTTGCCACCGGGGGAAACGATGTCAGGACGTTTTTGGAATAAGCGATCGCCAGCTTGTTTAACGATGGTTTCGCGAGCGCCAGTCAGGGTTTCAGCGATGCGTAAACGAGCGGCACCACTGGTAACGAAGGCTTTAATTCTGTCTAGTTCGCCGGGGCTGAGGTAACGAGCTTCAGCATCAGCATTCACGATCGATTTCGTGACGATACTCATTGATGGATTCCTCCCAACTAAGTGAGATTAATAAACTTAATCTGACATTTTATAGCAGTTGTGGTCACTACGCTTAAGTTATCTCGTTTCCGCCTCAGCGTCTCAAGACTTCCCTAGCTAGAGCGACCTAACGCAACTATTTTGCGGCATCTGGTTCACCTTCTCACTATTTTCGTAATACTTTTTAACATTTGCCCTAAGAAGGGAGCACCGGAGTGGGGAAGTGGGGAAGTGAAGCATTTGGCTGAAATTTCCCTAAACCCCTAAATCCCTATCACCCCATCACCCTATCTATCGACTCCTATCTCCTGACTCCTGACGACTGATTTAACCTAGCCAATTAATTGCCCCTTTAATCCAGTCTTCTGGCTGAGTATTTTTACTAAATAAAGCATCTTGACTGAGGACTGCCATAGCTCGATCGATCTCCTCTTGGCTGTATCCTAAAGCTAAAAGGGTCATCTGCACATCTTCGAGGATTTCCGCTGCTGGTAATATTGCCGTGGTTGTCGTTGTCGCCTCTTTTAGCTGTCGCCATGCTGCCAATTTAGTTTTTAACTCTAAAGCGATTCTTTCTGCTGTTTTTAAGCCAACTCCGGGGGTTTTGCTCAAAATTTTGGTATTTCCTGTCACTATCGCCACCACAAGTTCCTCAATCCCCAAGGTATCGATTAAAGCTAGGGCTAATTGCGCCCCAACCCCATTGACGGAAAGCAGTTGACGAAACAAATCTCGCTCTGGAGCGGTGCCGAAACCGTACAATAAAGGCTGCTCCTCGCGAAGGAGTAGGTGAGTAAAAATCTGACGACTATCATTGTTATCTTTGCCGATGTCTAGGGCTAATCGCGAGGGAATTTGGATTTCGTAACCGATCTGGTTTACGTCTAAAATCAAGATCAGTCGGTTATTAGGGGTTTTGATCACCTCGATCGCTTGTCCCCGTAAATAATTAATCATTGATTTAATTCTCCTACGAAAATAACCGAACAACAGTGATGACGGTTTTTACTCCCTGAAGGAATGCTGGGGAGATTTTCATTTTTGTTACAATTTTTAACAGAAGTGAATGGCGCAGTTGATAACCTAATTTTCTTGGCGTTAGTCCCCCATAATTGGAGAAGATACAAAATGAATGGCAACATTAGAGTCGGGAATCTCTTTGGAATTCCCTTTTATATTAATCCTTCTTGGTTCTTTGTTCTGGGGTTAATTACCTTAACCTATGGGCGAGATTTAAGTCAGTTTCCCCAGTTGACGGGAATTATGCCCTGGCTCTTGGGATTTTTTGCCGCTATTCTCCTATTTGCTTCCGTGGTTGCCCATGAATTAGGTCATAGTTTTGTTGCCATCGCCCAAGGTATTGAAGTTAAATCAATTACCCTATTTTTATTCGGTGGTTTGGCAACTCTCGGCAGAGAATCGAAGACTCCTCTAGAAGCTTTTCTAGTGGCAATTGCTGGCCCTTTAGTTAGTTTACTGCTCTTCAGTATTTTCCTAATTATTCGTCTCAATATTAGTTTAAATGCGCCCATGGCGGCGATTCTTTCTCTGCTTGCCTATATCAACCTCGCTTTGGGTTTATTTAACCTGATCCCCGGTTTACCTTTAGATGGTGGTAATATCCTTAAAGCTATCGTTTGGCAAGTAACGGGCAATCCTAATAAAGGGGTTTTATTCGCTAGTCGTTTCGGTCAATTTTTTGGTTGGTTAGCGATTGTCATCGGTGCGCTATCAATTCTAGGAATCACTCAATTTGGCAGTTTTTGGACGCTATTAATTGGCATTTTCCTCCTACAAAATGCTGGCTTTTCCGCTCAATCAGCTAAGGTTCAAGATTTCCTAAGTCGCTACAGTGCTAAAGATGTTATCTCTCCTAATAGTCCTGTAGTTCCGATTAATTTAACCCTGCGCAAGTTTGCTAATAATTATGTTATCGGTAAACAACAATGGTCTAAATTCCTAGTTACCGATAGCGAAGGTAAACTATTAGGGGTGATTAATGTAGAGGAGCTAAAAACGATTCCCACTTCCCAATGGACCCAGGTAAATATCGGCCGGTTATTACAAACTAGCGAAAGTCTCAAACTGGTTTTGTCTAATACTTCCCTCCTAGATGTGGTAAAAATTTTGGAAGGAGAAAATTTATCTCAAGTGACAGTGGTAGAAGAAAACGGCACGGTTTTGGGATTAATTGAGAAAGCTTCTATCCTTACTTTTCTCGCCCAAGAAACCCAAAGTCAAACCGCTTAATCAGTTATCAGTTATCAGTGAGCAGTGAGCAGTTATCAGTTATCAGTTATCAGTTATCAGTTATCAGTTATCAGTTATCAGTTATCAGTTATCAGTTATCAGTGAGCAGTGAGCAGTGAGCAGTTATCAGTGAGCAGTTATCAATTATCAGTTATCAGCTAGAATCAGTTAGGTAAATGTAGTTTTTACCTCAATATTATTGCATAATGTTCTTTAGTATCTACTGACTATACTAACTGTCGCATTGCTTGCCACAATTGCTCGTATTCTTGCTCGGTTGCTGGCGATAAAGGGTTTAAAAAATCGCTTTTTTTGATCGCTTCTGGATTGACAAGTAAAGGATTATTTTTAATATCTGAGGGAATTTGGTCGGGATTTTCAGTGAGAACTAGGGGTGATAATCCAGAGGTAAATAAAGAAATTTTATTGGCGGATTCTGGTTGCCAACAAAAATCAATCCATTGCTCCACAAGAGAATTAGGAGTAGTTAAAACTGGTTTTACCCAGACATCTGACCAGAGAGAAGTGCCGGATTTGGGGACAACAACTTTAATTTTATTATAGCGATCGCTCACTGGTAAAATATCATTAGACCAACCCACAGACAGCCAGACATCACCGAGTATCAGGGGTTGTAAATAATATTGAGAACTATAAAATCTTACCTGTTTTTGTAAGGCGAATAGCTGGTCTTTTAGTGTCGTCACTTGTTTTAAATCACTGGAATTATAAGAATAACCCAATTTTTTTAGGGTTAAACCGATGACTTCCCGACGATTATCAATTAGGGCAATTTTACCGGTTAATTCCGGTCGCCATAGATCGGACCAATCCTGTGGTCGCCAGTCAAATTGAGCGAATTTTTCCTCATTATAGGCAATTACTGTCATTCCCCAACGGTAGGGCGCACCCCAGACTTTCCCCTCTGTTTGCAGTTGTCCTTGGGCATTGCGAGTCATATTTTCTTGCCAACGTGGGGGCAGTTTTGACCAATTAGAGAGTTGAGAAGTATCTAGGGGTTGAATTAAACCGTTGCTAATCGCTTTTCCTAGCCAAGCATCCCCTAGGGTGACTAAATTACCTATCGCTGGGTTTTGTTCCCTAAAAGGGATAGGAATCGAAAATTGTGAGGTTGGTTGCCCCTGATTTTTTAACCATTTTTCCAACAATTCTAATAGCTCTTTCAGCTGCCTTTCCGACTGAAAATTGACTTTTTTTTCGGCAATAGTTTTCTGAAAATCTGTTAGCAATCGCGGCGGAATTGAACCGGACAGGAGAAAAATGCTCGGATCGCCGCTTCCGGAAGCGCAGCCATTTAACCCCCCCGCTAAGGCGATTGTACCTAATCCTTGCAAAAAAGAACGTCTATTTAACATATCGCCCGCCGATTCTCAACTTTAACAGTAATAATTGCCAGTTTCTAGCCTTGAATTATTATAGGACGATTTTTAACAAAATGTAAACTAGGGAGTTTTGCTGGTACCGATTTCAGCCATAGAGAGGTTTTGTTGTTAACTTTTATGGTATAAAACTCTGATTTTGTCCTAGTTAAAGCTAGGATAGAAGGAGTAAGCTAAGGGGAGAGGGTATAAGACTATGCCAAACAATCATGATCGAGATTTCCATTATTCTTGTCGTTGTGGAAAAGCCAATTTTCAGTCTGTAAAACATCGATCTGGTATTTTATTAATCGGGGGAGCGGAAGGAGGTAAGTTAGGAGAAGATCAGGCGACAAAATGGTTATTAAATCGAGCTAAAGGCGGCAATTACTTAGTGTTGCGCTTTGGCGATCTTGGCGGTCAAGCCGATTGGATTTGCGACAATTATCCCTCCCTGATCGGCTCGGCAGCGGAACTATCAATTGATAGTCGTGAAGGGGCGAATCATCCTGATGTTATCGAATATATTCGTAATGCCGATATCCTTTTTTTTGCCGGTGGTGATCAAAATCAGTACGAGGATTTGTGGGAAAGCACAAAGGTGGAAACAGCGATCAATTATCTAATCAACGACAAAAAAGTTCCCGTGGCGGGAACCAGCGCAGGAATGGCTATTCTGGGGGATTTTTACTATGCGCCTACTCACGAAGGAGTACTGAGTTCAGAAATATTAAATAATCCCTTTCACTTCAACACCAAAGACTTCTATCGGAGTGATTTTATTCGGGTTCCTTTTCTCAAAAAAGTGGTGACAGATACCCATTTGGATCGACTCAATCAAGATCATCCCGAAACAAGATATGGTCGCCTTTTTGGTTTTTTAGCCCGCAATGTACACGATAATCACAATCAACTGCCCGCCTACGCTATCGGTTTAGAAGAAGGTGCTTTTCTGGCGATCGATGAGCATGGTATGGCCAAAGTCTATGGCAACGGCACCGATAAAGGACAAGATGCCTATTTTCTGCAAACTAACGGGACTCTACCCGAACAGATGGAGCCGGATCGGCCTTTAATCTGGAATAATAACGGTCAAGCGGTGAAAGTCTATCGCATCGCAGGAACTCCCTCCGGCAGCGGTAAATTTGACCTCAAGGATTGGTCTAGTGCTACTGGCGGTCGCTGGGAATATTGGTACACTAAAGGAGGAATAGCTGGGTTTAAGCGGGTTTTGGTAGCTTGAAGGTCATTTTTGTCAAAAAAGTGATTTCTATGGGTTTTAGGATTAATTTTGAGGCAATAAGGAGAGTTTTTTGAGCTATGACCCCTGAATTAATCACTTTTGGTCGGTATCTCGCGGGTGAATTTGAAAATCAACGGCAAGCGCAAGCAGAACCGGTGTGGTACGTTCACCTGCGTTTATGGTTGCGTCCGCTGCCTTTATTTCGAGAAGACAGCATCGCTCTTTTTGCCGAACAGGCCAGTATCATCAATTTAGACCAACCCTACCGACCGCGACTGTGGCGATTAACGCGCTCGGAATCGGGAGGGTTAGAGGTTAGGCACTATATGTTTAATGACCTGAAATCCGTGCAAGGTGCGGGCAAAAATCCCGATATTTTGCGAAAAATTAGCTTAGAAGACCTAACTTTCCTGCCTACTTGCACTTTAGCGGTTCAAGTCCATACTCTCGCTGATCATCAATACCAGTTTATCGCCCAACCGCAACCGGAACAGCGCTGTCAATTCACCTATGAGGGTACAACCTATCAGGTGGCTTTAGGTTTCGAGGTGACGAGTCATAGCCTAAAAACCTACGATAAAGGTCTAGATCCCGGCACTGGTAAGGGAATTTGGGGCGCTCTGCTCGGTCCCTATCAATACGAGAAAAAACGGGATTTTTCGGCAGAATTGGAGGTGTGAGGAAGATTGCATCACATTAGGTCAAAATGACGGCAGATAACACCGCAAACAGCCGCTAAAGCGGTAATTCCTAAAGCTGTACCGATGTCTTGTCCTTGATTGACAGCAAAGGAAGTGACGATTCCCGCACCTAAACCGGCTGTGATTGCCGCTCCGAGAAAATCTTTATCTGAGTTTTTATACATAGAGATAAGGCCAAATTTCGACAAAATCGTGTTTTTTACCTTATCATCCTCTTTTGAGCAACTAATCACCCGGGGGCGGAATTGCAATCAAGCTTTAGATTTAGCCACGTTTCTTAACATTAAGTTGGGTAGGATAGATAGGGGGTAAAATCGATGAAACTAGCTAAAATCTCTTTTTCTGGCTTTTTAACGCTGATTATCTCCCTTTTGCTAATACTGAGTTTTGTTAATGCCAGCAAGGCACAATCGGATACGGCGGTAAGATCGGAGTTAATTAGTCTCCGCAATCGAGTCGAGCGCCTTGAAAGTCAGGTCCGAGGAATCACCATCCGCGGGGAAAATGCCGCTCCCATTCCCCAACGGCGATCGGGAACGGGTATAGTAAATGGGGAAGTAGTCGGGGAAACTGACCCACTGTTCCAGCGTTTAGCCACTTTAGTAATTGAATTAAAGGAAGATTTAAAAAAGCTGGAGCAACGGGTGCAAATCTTAGAAAAAGAAACCGTTAGCCAGAAATCGTAGTCAATTGATGCTATAACGATCGAAAGTTAAATTGATTTCAACTATGCAGTTAATTGATTATGTAATTGTGCTGCTTTATCTAGCAGGAACCCTAATAATCGGGATTATAGCCGAGAAAAAAGCTTCTCAAGGTCTAGAATCCTACTTTTTAGGTAATCGCAATTTGCCTTGGTGGATGTTAGGGGTGTCGGGAATGGCAGCTAACACCGATTTAGCGGGAACTATGGTCATTTCTGCCCTTATTTACGCCGTCGGCCCCAAAGGACTATTTATCGAAATCCGCGGCGGTGTTGTCCTAATTATGGCCTTTCTCATGGCTTTTATGGGCAAATGGAATCGTCGCGCCCAAGTTATGACCATGGCGGAATGGATGCAGTTTCGCTTCGGACCGGGAAAACAGGGGAATTTTGCCCGAATTATTAGCGCCATCGCCATTCTCTTATTCTCTATCGGTACGATGAGTTATTTCTCCGTTGCGGGGGGGAAATTTTTAGGGCAGTTTTTGGGTATGGATGATCGTCTTGCTTCGGTGATATTAATTCTTTTAACCTTAATTTATACGGTGGCCAGTGGTTTTTATGGTGGGGTAATTACCGATTTATTTCAAGGATTTCTGATTTTTGTGGCGGTAATTTATGTATCGGCAGTAGCCTTTTTTACTGTCAATCTTCCCGATAGTTTCACGGTAGCAATTCCGGGGGCAGCAGAGCCAAAAACTTGGAATTTAAGCGACTGGTCTAGTATTTTCCCTTCGATGACTTTGGATTTACCCGGAGATTATGCCATCTTTAATTTGTTTGGTGGGGTGATTTTCTTTTATTTAGTTAAAACCATCATCGAGGGTTGCAGCGGCAGCGGTGGTTATATGTTACAACGATACCTAGCCGCCAAAAGCGATCGAGATGCCGGTTTATTATCTTTATTCTGGATTGTTCTGCTTTCTTTCCGTTGGCCTCTAGTCACAGCTTTTGCGGTTTTAGGCATTCACTATGGTTTAACCGAAGGCACGATTACAGACCCAGAAAGAATTCTGGCCACGGTGATTACTCAATACATTCCCGTGGGGATGAAAGGGTTATTAATTGCTGCTTTTTTAGCGGCGGCTATGTCCACTTTTAACGCAGTTATTAACGCTAGTGCTGCCTATTGGGTCAAAGATATCTATCAAGCTTTTTTGAAACCAAATGCGGGAGAACAGGAGTTAGTTTTTCAAGGTCGTTTGGCCTCGATTTTTGTGGTAGTAATTGGCTTAGTTTTGAGTTTTAATATCCAAAATGTCAATGATATTTGGGGTTGGTTAACCACGGGATTAGGGGTGGGATTAGCAGTTCCTCTCCTATTACGTTGGTATTGGTGGCGCTTTAATGGTTATGGTTTTGCTGTGGGAACTTTAGCGGGAATGATTGCGGCTATTGCCTCACAAGCGATAATTTTACCTTTCTTTCGTCACAGTCAATATCAGGAACTTATTCTCTTTCTTGTGCCGAGTTTGTTCGCTTTAGCTGGCTGTATTCTCGCTACTTTGTTGACTCCTCCCACCGATAGTTTAGTTATGGAAAATTTCTATAATGTTACCCGACCTTTTGGCTTTTGGGGAGAAGTACGTCACAGTGTTAAACCTAACCTACAGGCAAAAATTAAAGCGGAAAATCAACGGGATATCATCGCCGCTTTTCTCACCGTTCCTTGGCAATTAGTCCTGTTTATGATGGGGATTGTTTTAATCATCAAGCAGTGGCAAAGTTTGAAGATTTTGGCTTTGGTTTTTCTTTTGCTTTCCATCGGTCTCTATTTTACTTGGTATCGACATTTATCTAAGGAAATTACCGTCACTAAAGACCGAGATTTAGGTTAATCAGTTCAGGAGACAGGAGACAGGAGGCAGCTATCAGTTTTTTTCCTGCTCCCCCTGAATGGTTACTCTGTTTCTAGTTGATAATCCTGTCAATTGATGGAAACCCTGAAAATTTAAATTTTTGAATCGGAGAGTTATATTATGATTAAAATATCTATTTTAAATCTCAATATTATGTTAGGATTGTTAAATGCAAGTGTAACTATTTGACAGTCGTAGAATTTCGTAAACTATTATGATTGCGATAAAATTTTCGACTCAGCCCTAGATTTGATGATTAATTACATAAGCTTTAAAAACAGGATTCAAACATAATAAAGCGTTTTCATCTTTTGCCACTATTATTCGTCTGATTAGAGATTGAATGACTTTCAAAGAATCTGTATAAGCTAGAGAAGTTTGCTCGATCATTTCTTTAATAGAAATAGGTTGATTAAAATTTGCTAATTCTGTTAGCATTAGTTTCTCTGATTCTGTTAAATTTTGTAAAATACTTAATAAAGTCTGCTCTAAAGTTTCCTCGGCAATCGGGTATTTAATCTCCAAAAAGTCAGCCACCTTACCTAAAAATGTCTCTTGAATAAAACTAGCAACTAATTCTAACCAAAGAGGATGACCTTGATAACATTTAATTAAGGCTTCCCAACTGTCTTCATTTAATAGATTATGATGGCGCAAAATTTCTATGGCATCTTCTCCTAAACCTTCTATGATTAATGTTTTAATGAATTTATTTTTCTGCCCATAAAAAGTCGTATCAATAGGTTTTTCTTGACTCAACAACAGTAAACAGCTTTGATGATTGACTTCAGCAATGCTTTTAAACAATAGTTGATAATCTTGGTACTCTTTGTGATAATTACCTGCTAGTTTTTTAGAATCAAATAGACTTTGTAAATCATCAAGAATAATCAAGCATCGATGACTTTTCATTAATTGTAAGAACAAATTTAATTGCTTTTCAAGACTTTGAGAAAGCTTCAATTGAGGATTGATAGATTGTAAAATTTCACTTAAAAGTTCATCTAGTTTTGGACAAAAATACAAACTTCTGCGAATAACATAGTTAAAATTATCTTTGATTTTATGGCTCTTAGCGATTTTTGTCAATTGTTTTTGCTCTAGAGCCAACTAATCAATTAAGTCTCTTACCAGATAAGGATTTAGTCGATTTATGCCCCCCTATCGAACCATACCAAGTAACGAAGAACCGATTTTATCAACCAGTTTCAGAGAAAGTGTGGTTTTACCAATTTCTTTTAAACCTAACACATTAACCAAGCGGTATTTGTCCGCAACTATACAAGTTTGCAGGTTATTTAATTCGGTAATTCTTCCATAAAATTGAGTTATTTCAGGAGTATGACCTAAGTCTAAATAGGGTTGATCCTGCGGGATTTCAGACGGATGATTATTCTTGAGGGAGGATGGATTATGATCACAAATATGAACATTATTAAAAGAGACTAAATCTCGTCCCATATTATTATTTATAAAGCTATGTTTCTTTAAAAATGCTCTAATATTTGATTTAGTAATATCTTCCCCTAAAACTTCTGACAAAATTTTCCATAATTCTGAAGCACTATCTCGAACATGACCTTCACTAAGATGAGATTCTTTGGCAACTTCTGAGTATTTGTAACCTTCTAAAGTCGCTTCTAAGATAGTTTTTTGAAGATAGTCTAGATGTTGATCTGTTTTGGCAAAAACCAACTCATCTAAGAGATTTAACACCGTATTAGATAGATTAGCTTGAAACATGGACTATAGATTAGGTATGTGAAGGTAGAGCAGACAGTGATGCAATTCAGACTTGAATTGGCGAGTTTTTACGCGATGTGCAACTAAAAACGACAGAATCAGGGTTCCCGATGATACTTTATCACTGCTGATTTCTGAGAGCCTTGTAAATCAAGACTAAAAATATAGTTGCACACGGGGTAGTTTTTTACTTATTCTAGCTGACATTTCCGATATTTCAGATCAATTGTTTGGCTGTAAGTTCCGACTTTTCCGACTTACTAAACTCAAGACTGCGATGTATCCTAAGTAATTAAGCAGTTTCAAGGCTTTATTTAGCCAATGTAAAGAAAATGTGAAATAGTACAGGTTCTAGCATATCACAGTCAGGATGCTTAAGGTGGCTTTAGGCAATGTAGCCCAGGCCGCACGCTCAACCAGTACACAAATCAAATGGGGAGGAAAAAATGACATCAAGTTCTAAAGAAAATGTCTTAGTTGACAACTGTTTTGGTATTGTAACGAACAAAAGACTTACCTATATGGCGAAGAAAAGCTGGTTTCGTGGTGGACGAAGAGAAGATGTTCCTCTCAAGCAAGTTGTTGCAGTTCGATATGAAATGGATAGGAAAGTTGTTGGGGGACTATTCCTTGTTGTTTTAGGGATTGTCTTGATAACTGTAGTAGTGGGTATTATTCCCTTGATTTTTGGTGTTCTATTGATGTGGGGATCTCCAACGGTAAGTGTGGTTACGGCCGGAGGAACAGCAACTCCTGTCACTGGATGGCCATGGCAAAAATCAGAAGCAGAAGCGTTTGTAAATGCTGTACATGGTCAATTATTCGGTGAGTAAATCGAGCGCACAAATTGTTAAAATTTACTCAATCTTGCTGATACTTTTATAACTTCGGAAAATTAAAAAGTTAGCTGGAGAATTTTTTATGGATTTGGCAAATCGTTTGCTAATAATGCCTCATTACTTGAGTTGTTTAATTTCATATTTCTTTTTCTTCTATGGTGTATTACTTGCTGTTGTTGGGTTATTTGCACGGGAATTAGTTGCCCAATTCTTTCTAAATTGGCATATACTTATAGTAATATTTTTTCAGTTTCTTTTACAGATGTTTTTAAACCAATCATCACAGGAACAACTTCTGATGACTTTGGCCAGAGACATTGCATTATTGGCTTTCGGAATGTTACCAAGTATAGTGCCTACCAGTAATTTTCAAGAGGGTCTTCTCGTTTTTGTAATTTCGGGATTTTTTATGGTCGGAATCCTTGACTCAGAAGTAGTTAAGAGTTGTGGTACTTTCGAGCAATTGCTTGAAATGTTTGGTCGCTAAATAATATAGATTTTTAAGATTTACTCAATCTTGCTGATACTTTCATGACTTTAGAGATTTACAAACTTAGCTGGAGAATTTTTTATGGATTGGGGAAATGCTTTGAGAAATGTTTACGATGGGATCGTAAAAGCTGTCTCTGTTGGGTTTTCATTGATGGCGATTTATTTGGGATTTTGGGGATTTTTTGCACAAGATGCTGGAGCAATATCCCTACTATTTATAGTAGGTACTAGCTTGACTATTCTAAGTTATGCTATAACACCTGTACTAGGCTTAAGTTTAGATATATCTGCAATTTTAACTGATTTATTACTTGTTATAGTATCATATTTTGTGGCACATCTTTTTTTATCTGGTGCTTCTTCATATTTCGGAGTTCCCTATTCACCATTTCTTGTTAATATAATGTTTTTTGGAGCTATCGTTATGGTTAATCTTCGCCGAATAGCGGAGGTAACTTGTTTACCACAACTTGCACAAATATTCAGTTTTTCTATTAATCATTGCCTACGCTAATTTTTTTAAATGACGAATATTTATATATTCTAATGATAACAAAAGCTCCATATTTAAGGCTTTAACTAAAGATTACTTTGTTATAAACATCTGCCATCTCTACCTCAATCCTCAAAGATTTTAAAGGAACAATAATGTTAGTTTCATAAGCGGTAAAAAAACAGCGATCTCGCAGAGATCCGCTTTGCGGTGCGCCTTCTTCTTGAAAATGTTCAATATAACATCGCCAATTGAAGTCTGAATTGGCAGTTATAGTCATTTCAATTAAGATTGAGAATATCAATGCTAGAGTTAATCAGGGTTTCATCGGTCTAGAGCGTATCAGACTTATCTGAAATGACTATATCAGTTTACTGTCTTCCCACTCCCCAATTCATAATTCATAATTCCCCAAACCCTCACCGCTCAAGGAATTAGAAGTTTCACAGCATAATTAGGAGAGATACCTTGACTTTTGCGGCGGCTTGGGTTATGATTTTCTTACAATGGGACTTTTGTGTTTAAGTTCAAGTGCTAAGATTTCCATTATTACTAAACTCTTTTAAAAATATTGTCCCAAAATCTGCCAAAAAAAGCAAGCAAAATTTTGCCGTCAATTGTTAAGTTTTGTTAAGAAAAATAGCAAGAGCGGCAAGGAATAGAAATTCCTTACCGTTGACTTTGGCCGGACTCACCACTTCTTATAGGGTAAAAACTTACCCGACATAGTAATTTTAACGCGATCGCCTTTAGGGTCTTCCTCCTTATCCACGTCGAGGGTAAAATCGATCGCACTCATAATACCATCGCCGAATTTTTCATGAATCACCGATTTTAGTGGCATTCCATACACCTGCATGATCTCGTAGAAACGATAAATCAGGGGGTCGGTGGGGACAACAGGACCCAATCCCTTGACAGGATACTCGGTTAAGGATGCGACGATTTCGGTTCCCAGTCCCAAAGCTGCCACAATTTTCGTTGCTTCTTCTAGGGAGGCGCTCGCTTGCCGGTAAAAAACAGCGGCAATCCACACCTCATCTCGTCCTAGAATCGCTTCTAGGTCAGCGAAACTGAGGCCTTTTTCCTTCTTCGCTTCCAATAGTTTTGCGGTAATTTCGGGTATCATTGCTTATTTTTGCAGAATTTGTCTGCTTCTAGTTTACCTGAACATCAATTATATAAGTAAAAGTTATGACATTGATAAAAAAAACATTTCTTAAAACCCCTTTACATAACTATAAAAAGCCGATAGTATTAACTCATGTCAAACGACGAACCTTGACAACCTAATACATACAGAAATTATCCAACCATGACTACCACTCTACAACAGCGCGAGAGCGCTTCCCTGTGGGAGCAGTTCTGCCAGTGGATTACCAGCACCAACAACCGTTTATACATCGGTTGGTTCGGTGTCATCATGATCCCCACCCTGCT
>NZ_SFBV01000205.1:0-13660 GCF_007095585.1 Microcystis sp. M_OC_Ca_00000000_C217Col | reverse complement strand
CTTCTCGCAAAGCTCGTCAGGATTATTATGGCAAAATTACCTTTTCTTTTATTCAGGAGTTTGAGGCTTTCACATAACAGTACTTGTCTTTGTATTGAAAAATGTGTCCGTCAGTCAGCTTTGGTATTTTATCCATGACTACAATGCACAGCAAAGCAAAGGATTAAGCCGCCATCACTACTACCGAATCACCACCGATTCAACTTCATCGCTGGAGTTCTTTCCCTCCCACCCCCGTTGATGCTTTTTACTACTCCCCTTCCTCTTAGTTGTAAAATACCTACACCTGTCAGCTAAAAGGGGCGGGGTTTTAAACCCAAATTTTCGATAATTCGGCATTAACTAAAGACTTCAACGGGATTAATTTGACAGCACAAGCTTTTAATTCTGGTTGCAGGGAAATCGGACAAGCGGCCGGATGGGTGAGACTATTGGCCTCAGAATTTTCTGCCCATAGGGCCCCCCAGTGCATCGGCACAAAGACACAATTAGGAGCAATTGCTTTGGTAATTAAAGCGGGAAAACGGGCAGAACCGCGACGAGAACGCACCTCCACCCATTCCCCAGCTTCTATGCCCAATTTTGCCGCATCTTGGGGATGAATTTCCAGAAAAGGTGCGGGGTGCATTTTGACAATTTTCTCGATGCGGCCGGTGCGGGTTTGGGTGTGCCAGTGACCGTACAAACGCCCCACGGTCAACACTAGGGGATAATCATCGTCCGGGGGTTCCGCTAGACCTTTACTGTGGTAGGCTGCGAAAACAGCACGTCCATCGGCAGTATTAAATTTACCATCGGTATAAAGGCGTTTTGCGGCTGTTTTTTGGCTTTTATCGTCATCTTTAACTAAATTACCTAGTAATTCCCCGGAATTAGCGGTTTTAGGGGCGGAAATTTCATCGATGGAATCGGGCCACGGTCGGGGAGTCTCGGCCAGGCGCTCATAATTAATCGCCGTCATATCACAAGGACGTTTATATGTCAACCGGATAAACTCGGAATATACCTCGGCCGAATCCTGAAAATTAAATTGTGCCTGAAACCCCAAACGGCGACCAACTTCGGCAAAAATTTGCCAGTCGGCCCTAGCTTGACCGACGGGAGGGCGAAAAGCCTTATTTAACGTCACCATGCGCTCAGAATTGGTCATTGTTCCCGTTTTTTCGCCCCATTGGGCCGCTGGCAGTAATAAATGGGCGTAGGCACTGGTTTCCGTGGGATAGTAGGCATCCTGATAAACAGTAAAAGGTGATTTTAACAGGGCCGCCTTGGTACGTTCTAGATCAGGCATACTAACAGCCGGATTAGTAGCGGCAATCCAAAGCAATTTCACCTCTCCCGTCTCCAAACCGGTAATCATACTCCAAGCATCGCGACCGGGGACCGGAGAAATCCGACCAGCAGGTAAACCCCAAGCTTGTTCCACTTCGGCCCGGTGTTGGGGATTTTTGACGGAACGATAACCGGGGAGAAGATGGCAGAGGCCGCCGGCTTCCCGTCCCCCCATGGCGTTGGGTTGTCCGGTTAGGGAAAAAGGACCGGCCCCCGGCCTACCGATATTAGCCGTCATTAGGTGTAAATTGATTAAAGTGCGGGCTTTGGCCGTGCCTTCCCTAGATTGATTGATACCCATCGACCAGAGGGAAAGCACTCTTTTCGATTCGGCCCAGTAGCGGGCAGCCTTTTCTAAATCCTCGATGGGGATGCCGCATTTAGGGGCGACTATTTCGGGGGGATAATGGCCGATAATTTCGGCGTATTTGCCGAAATCCCGGGTACATTTATCGATAAAATAGGTATCGATCGCACCCCAATTCAGTAACAGGTGAGCAATACCGTTAAATAGGTCAATATCAGTCCCCGGGTTAATGGCGAGGTGGAGATTAGCGGCCTCGGCGGTTTTTGTCCTGCGGGGATCAACGACGATTAATTTCGCTTCTTTGTTACCTTTGAGATACTTGTGCAGACGGTTAAAGATGATGGGGTGACATTCGGCCGTATTTGTCCCCACCAGAAAGGCACAATCGGTTAATTCTAGGTCATCGTAACAGCAGGGGGGACCGTCGGACCCGAAACTGTCCCGATAAGCGGCCACGGCCGAAGACATACAGAGACGGGAATTAGCATCAAAGTTATTGACTCCCAGACAGCCCTTGACCAGTTTTTGGGCGATGTAGTAATCTTCGGTGTGAAATTGTCCCGAACCGTATAGACAGATACTTTCCTTTTCCCCCTGAGCGATTAGAGTTTGGATACGGTTAACTATGCGATCGAGGGCTTCTTCCCAGGCACAAGGACGGAATTGCTCTTGGAGAGAATCGCGGATCATCGGGGTTTTGAGGCGATTTTTATCGATTGATTCCGCTACGGTAGCCCCTTTAACACAGACCATACCTTGACTGGAGGGGTGGGACTTGTCCCCAAAGACTTTCCATGCTTGTCCGGCCGACGCGGGGGGGGTGACTGTCAAACCACAACCTACTCCACAGTAAGGACATTGGGTTTTTGTAGATTCAGTCATAAGCAGTGGGTCTGATTAGTGGCGCTATCTTTGGGCATACTAAGATAGTCCGCAGATTTTCTCGGCCAAATTGTAGTTATTAATACAATTTATTAGAAGCCTTGGCCAAATTGCCATTTTTATGATGCAAATCCCGCATTACAACTGGCTAGATAAAAAGCATACACTTGTTCTCATGCCGAAAAAGAATCGGCATAGGATAATAGTAGTCTCTAGGGTGGGGAAAAAGTTTTCAGCCAGTCATGACCTACGAACCTCTACATCATAAGTATCGTCCCCAAACCTTTGCCGATTTGGTGGGACAATCAGCGATCGCCACGACCCTGAGTAATGCCTTAATCAGTGAGCGAATCGCTCCTGCATACCTATTTACTGGACCCAGAGGCACGGGGAAAACCTCCTCGGCGCGAATTTTAGCCAAATCCCTCAACTGTCTGTCTAGTGACCATCCGACACCGATTCCCTGCGGTAAATGTTCCGTCTGTCAAGCGATCGCCAATGGTTCAGCCCTAGACGTGATCGAAATTGATGCCGCTAGTAATACGGGTGTGGATAACATTCGGGAAATTATCGAGCGATCGCAATTTGCCCCCGTCCAATGTCGTTATAAAGTCTATGTCATCGATGAATGCCTGACTGGGGATAGCCTTGTTTTCACCGAAACGGGATTAATCCCCATTAATCATCCTGAGATTCTCGGAAAACGAGTTCTCAGTTACAACGAGAGCAGCGGAGAGTGGGAATATAAAAAAGTCCTGCGATGGCTAAACCGAGGCGTAAAAGCAACTTTAACCATTCAAACCAGAAATCGGACGATTAATTGCACTGGTAATCATTTGATTAAGACAGAAAAAGCATGGATACAAGCAAAAAATCTCAAAATCGGCGATCAGATCCTATCCCCTGTGAATGTGGCTGCGGTGCAATACAGGCCTAGTATCATAAAATCCCCTCAATGGCTTACAAATTTCGAGGAAGTGATAGGGATTCAAGAAGGTGACACAGAAAGCGTCTATGACCTAGAAGTGGAGGACAATCATAATTTTGTTGCCAATGGGTTATTAGTTCATAACTGCCATATGCTCAGTACGGCGGCCTTTAATGCCTTGCTGAAAACTCTGGAAGAACCGCCGGATCGAGTGATTTTTGTGCTTGCTACCACGGATCCTCAGCGTGTCTTGCCTACCATCATCTCCCGTTGTCAACGCTTTGATTATCGCCGTATTGCTCTCGATGCGATGGTGGCACACCTGCAAAAAATCGCCCAAATAGAAGCGATCGATATTAACCTAGAAGCATTAACCCTGGTGGCTCAGATCGCTAACGGTGGTTTACGCGATGCCGAAAGTCTCCTCGATCAATTAAGTTTACTCGCAGGAACGATTACGGCCGAGCGAGTCTGGGATTTGGTCGGTGCAGTCCCCGAAAGAGACCTCTTAACCCTGCTTAAAGTCATTCATGGCAATATTCCCGATCAAGTTATCGAACAATGTCGCCATCTGATGAATCGCGGGAAGGAACCTTTAATCGTCTTGCAAAATCTAGCCGGATTCTATTTAAACCTACTTTTAGCCAAAACCGCCCCTAATCGTCCAGAAATGGTGGCTGTCACCGCTCCCACTTGGCAGGAATTATGTACGGAAGCGCGTACTTGGTCTTTAGAGGAAATTCTCCGCGGTCAACAACTGCTTAAAGACAGCGAAACACAACTAAAAAACACCACTCAACCCCGTCTCTGGTTAGAAGTCACTCTATTAGGACTGTTACCGCAAGCACAGGTGATTCCGCTAGTTGCCACGGTAGCGCCTTCCCGTCCCCAAACCAGCGCCGAGAGGCCCCCGGAAGTGATCACAGCGCCGGCACCGGTTAATGAACCGATAAAACCGCCAGTTATCACCCCGACAACTAGCGTCGCAGTGCCGAAAACTGAGGTTAAAACTGTTGCCAGTGATGACAATCATGAACAAATTTGGCAGCAGGTTTTAGAAGTAATGGAACCCCCCACTACTCGCACTCTCCTACGTCAGCACGGCAGTCTTTTTAGTATGGAAGAATCGAGCGCTTATTTAAGCATATCTTCGGAACAATTATTAAAAATGGCCCGGCTACGCTTGACTAATATTGAGTCAGCTTTCGAGGCAGTTTTTCAGCGCCGGATTAAAGTCCATTTACAGGTAGGTTCCGCCACTGCTGCCATGGCTGCGGAAGTTTCCCCATCCCCAGCGGCCAGGATACAACCACCACCAGAAACCGCACCAACCCCACCAATAACTCCCGAAAATAAAGTTATGACTGTGGTGGATATTCCTCCAGTCAAAGAAGCAATTATCGAGAAAAAAGAAGCAAAGATCACCGCATCGGGAACCCCAAAAACTCCTAGCACAGAACTGCCCCAAAAAATCTTAAATTTTGATTCATCTTTAGAGACATTAGATCAAGATGTCGATGTTAGCGAAATTTTGGCAGCCGCTCAAAAGTTAGCGAAATCTTTTGATGGTGAACTGGTCAATATGGGTTATTCACTGCCAGAAAATTCGGCCGCAGAAACTAAAGTTAATAAGTCTCTGGAAAATATGACTATCGTGCGCGGGAGACCTGATGTTAACGAAATTTTAGAGAGTTTGGAGGAGGACGAAGACCTGCCTTTTTAAGGCTATCTCAACGGCTTGTGCTAAACTGATAGGATATGCCACGTCTCAGGATTGGCTATTCTTGCTCAAATTCTAGCTACTAGACCTATGACACCCGAAACTAAGGCCAGAATCGATCAATTAATCCAGAATAACAAAGTTCTTGTGTTCATGAAGGGCAATAAATTAATGCCTCAGTGTGGTTTCTCCAATAACGTCATACAAATTCTCAATATTCTGGGGGTTTCTTATGAAACTGTCGATATTCTGCAAGATGAGGAGTTAAGACAAGGAGTTAAGGAGTATTCCAATTGGCCGACTATTCCCCAAGTCTATATCAATGGTGAATTTATTGGCGGTTCCGACATTATGATCGAACTCTATCAAAATGGGGAACTACAACAAATAGTCGAGGTAGCCTTAGCTTCCTAAAAATTTTCTAGGTTAGGTTAGCTATCCTAACCTAGTTTAAATCTACCAAACAGTGATCAGTAATCAGTAATCAGTAATCAGTGAAAAGACGGCAATTTTTTACTTAGGGTTTGCGGCAAAAAGTACGGGCGAAGCATTCGGATAGAAAATCTACGGTTTCACCGATAGGTTATTGCCCGAATGCTTCGCCCCTACAGGACGCGGAGTGATAACTGCACTGATAACAAATCCGTTTTTAATAGTGTGATTAACTCTCAAGTTATGAATTGTTTCTCCCCACACCCCAAACGCTACACCCCACTCTCCTATACCTTTTAAACAGGATTTAGTATCACTCCCCTTTAAAACTGTTCTTTGAATTCTTCTCTATCTCTTGCTATCAGGAAACTTTGTTGGGGAATACCGATGTGAATTCCCTTCTCCTCAAAAGCAATTTTTAGACGACGACGATACTCTCTTTCTATGTCCCATTGTCGTAATCTTTTGACGACAATTCTGAGCATAATTTCCATTCCCGTGTGAGAAACCCGACTAACACCAACAACCTGCACAGGATTGATGATATCTTCTTGCCATTGTGGATCTACAGCCATATTTTCAGCGATGGCTGCCATTAAAGCGATCGCCACATCTGCCTCGGTGTCATAGGCGACTTCGATGGTAAAATTGACTCGCGCCCAATCTTTACTGAGGTTGTGTGCGCTAATAATTTGGTTATGGGCAATAGTGATTAAACGTCCATCAGCAGCCCGCAATTGAGTCGCTCGCAAACTCATATTTTCCACCAAACCGATAAACTCCTGAAACTGGATCATATCACCAACAGTGTACTGATCTTCAAAGACAATCAGAAAACCGTTAATCCAATCTTTTAAAAGATCCTGAAAGGCAAAGGTGAGCAATGCTCCCACTAAACCGGCTCCCGTGAGTAAAAAGGCGAAAGAAAGACCCATCCAACTCAAAAAAATCAAAATTCCTAGAAAAATGGCGATAAATGTGATCATTTCTCGCCCAACTTCTAATAAAGTGGGAGCGCGCAGAATCCTCCTTTCCAAATTTTCGGAAAACACCGCTCCTTCCTCTACCCACTCGCGTAGCCGAAAATTAACGTAGAGATTAACCATATTGCTCACTGATGTCAGCAGCAACCAGATAATAAAAATCCGCAAAGGAATACGAATTATCCCCCGTCCTTCTAGCCTAGTTTCAGGAAATACATACAAAATCGCCGCTATTCCGCTAAACCAAAGCAGTATCAGTCCAATAAGAGCAAGTCTTTTCCAGAGAATATTTAACGTCAGTTGTCGCTGAATATCTGCCTGTTGACGGAAATTAGAGGAATCTTCTAGAGCGGCTAAAATCGGTTCTTGGGAGCGATCTTTTCTGGGGGGGGAATTTATGGCTAAATTCCGATCAGATTGACTTTTAGCCTGTTTTTTGAGGAGATTAAAGCGATTTCTTAAACGTTTCTGCCACCAAATTGATACCCAGCTTAAGAAAATTAGCCCCAAAATAATTTTAGCGGCAGTCATTACCTGTTGCCGGCGAGCGGCGGGCTGACGTTCTTGCCAAGCTTGGAGCAAAGCTGTTTGGATGATTTGAACCCATCGGTCTGCTAAATCGTCAACCGAAGAAGAATCGATCAGGGCATCAACTTCTGTTACTGTCAGAATTACCTGTTGCGGTAACTTCTGGTTATCCTTGGCCACAATCACGGTTAAATTATTGAGCGTCGCCGTACTTACTTGCAGGGTTGTCGGATCGAAACCCCCATTGATAATATTATTTAAACCTCTTTCAATGCGCCTAGCCCGTCTTTGTACTGGGGAGAGTTCCCGGGCCTCAGAATCGGTAAAATCTTGGGAGGCAATCTCAAATAAGGCAAATCCATCTAGATGGACAGAGGCATATTCTATATCCCCGGCTACAAAAATCCTTGTCCCCGTGGGAGATGCAAATGGAACCAGAAAATTTTGGCCTAGGGATGGCAGGGAATAAAGAACAAATATACTAACCAAGAGGCAACCTGCCAATCCTTGAAGGACTAGATTGAAAATTTTTTCCCGTTGCCGTCGTCCCATTGCCCAAGTTTCCTTTTTGATTAACAATGATCTTTACCCGCTTTCTCAGCTTATAGCAGTTATCTTTATGGTGAGATAGAAAGTTTTCGTTTTGGGGAGTTAGTAGTCCCTCTCCCCTCTCCCCACCCCCCACTGATAACTGATAACTGAAATCCCCAATACCTTACTTAACTTCTCATGTCCAATATTTCCCCACAGTGGCGCGAGGAAATTACGTCTTTACCCGCTTGGTTACGGCGTTCACTCGGCAAATCTAGCGAAATTTCCACGGTTCAGCGCATTATCAAACAAAGGAACATTCATACTATCTGCGAGGAGGGTCGCTGTCCCAATCGCGGCGAATGTTATGCCCAAGGTACGGCGACTTTTTTGTTGATGGGTCCCACTTGTACCCGGTCCTGTGCTTTTTGTCAAGTGGATAAGGGTCATGCACCCATGCCTCTCGATGTGGAGGAACCGCAAAAAGTGGCGGAAGCGGTGCAATTGTTAAATTTAAGTTACGTTGTCTTGACTTCTGTAGCCAGAGATGATATGGAAGACGGCGGAGCCAGTTGGTTTGTGCGGACGATGACAGCCATTCGCGAACTCAATCCCCACACTTTAATTGAGGTGTTAACCCCGGATTTTGCTGGAGGTAAGGGAAGTCAACAGGAACGGGTGGCGACGGTGGTAGGGGCAAAACCTGCCTGTTACAATCACAATATCGAGACGGTGCGCCGTTTGCAAGGGCCGGTTAGACGCGGGGCTAAATATGATCGCTCTTTGGCGGTTTTGCGTTATGTTAAGGAAATCGATCGCTCAATTCCGACGAAATCTGGCTTAATGGTCGGTCACGGTGAGACAAAAGAGGAAATTATCGAGACTTTGGCAGATTTACGGGCGATAGACTGCGATCGAGTTACTATTGGTCAATATATGCGTCCTTCTCTGGAACATTTGCTCGTACAGAAATATTGGACTCCCTCAGAATTTAGCGAGTTAGGAGAAATTGCCCAAAAAATGGGGTTTTCTCAGGTTAGGTCTGGGCCGCTAGTCCGCAGTTCCTATCATGCGGGAGAGTAAATCAGTTATCAGTTATCAGTTATCAGTTATCAGTTATCAATTATCAGATGTAAGTTTTAAGTTATCAGATGTAAGTTTTAAGTTAATTAGTTAGTTATCTTTATATTTATAAGTACCTAGGCAAAATTAATTACACATTTCGATAAAGCTTTTGCCTCTTGCCTATTGCCTCTTGCCTGTCTTCACTAGGAAATTTATTTTGCATGACTACTTACCTGTTTACTGTTTACTGTTTACTGTTTACTGATAACTGAAAAATCTTCCCCACTTCCCTGATCAAGATGAATTTAGAAGCAATCATCCTAGAGGAAATTAAACAATCAGCAGCGGGTCGAATTAGCTTTGATCGCTGGATGGATTTAGCTCTCTATCACCCCGATTATGGCTATTACACCTCTGGAAAAGTAGAAATTGGCTCAAAAGGAGATTTTTTTACTTCCTCGTCCCTAGGGGCAGATTTTGGCCAATTGTTGGCGGATCAATTTGTCGAGATGGCGGAATTTTTAGGCAATTCGCGAGGATTTACTTTAGTGGAAGTGGGAGCAGGTTCGGGAATTTTAGCGAAGGATATCCTTGATTATTTGAGTGATAGCTATGCTGATTTTTATCAAAATCTCAGTTATATAATTATCGAACAATCTCAGAAACTCAGGGAAAGACAACGGGCAACTTTAGCGGGATATTCCCTGGTATCTTGGCAAAGTTGGCCGAATTTAGCTGATAATTCCCTTGTGGGTTGTGTGTTTAGTAATGAGTTAATCGATGCTTTTCCTGTCCATCGAGTTGTGATCGAGTCGGGAGAATTACGAGAAATTTATCTGGGATTGGGGGAACCTTTTCAGGAGATTATCACAGATTTATCCACCGACAGAATCAAAGACTATTTTGATTTAGTGGGGATAAATATTCCTTCCCCACTTTATCCGGAGGGTTATCAAACCGAGGTAAACTTATTAGCTTTAGACTGGTTAGAAACCGTTAATCGGAAACTCGATCGAGGTTATATCTTAACCATAGATTACGGTTACACTGCCGAAAAATATTATCATCCCCAAAGAAGTCAAGGAACCCTACAATGTTATCGACAACATCAGCGTCATGATCATGCTTATTTCTGGGTGGGAGAACAAGATATTACCACTCATGTGGATTTTACTGCTTTACAACGTCAAGGGGAGAAATTAGGCTTAAAAAATCTCGGTTTTACTCAGCAAGGATTATTTTTAATGGCTTTGGGATTAGGGGATAGATTAAATCAACTTTCTCAAGGAAAGAGCGATATATTAACTATATTTCAGCGTCGAGATGCCCTACATCAATTAATCAATCCCACCGGTTTAGGAGGATTTGGAGTGTTAATTCAGGGGAAAGGAGTAGAAGAAAGAATACTTAAGGGATTAAGTAGATAACTAAAAAATAGGGCTGAATGCTGTTAACTTTCAGCCCCAAGAAATGATTAAGCTCCTACGGATTCTTTAGCGGCATACATTACCTCTAAAGTTATTTCACCAATACCTCGCTCCCGGGCAAATTTTTCGGTATTTCGTTTGACTTTCCCCCGCACAAAACCGGGTATTTTCTGCAATTCTACCGTAGCTTCCTTATTCCAATTTAGGTCAGAATCTGCCGAAATACCTTTAGTAATTACCTCTTTAGTATCATGACCACCAAATATCTCTAATAGGTGATCTTCCATACCCAAAGTAAAGGAATTATAGACCAAATCGGCGATCTGATTAGTGCCTTCGTAACCTAAGAAAGGTTTATAACCGAGGGGGAAATTTTGGATATGAATAGGTGCAGCAATTACTCCACAGGGAATATCTAAACGTTTGCCGACGTGACGTTCCATTTGAGTACCAAATATCGCCGCTGGTTCTAATCGAGCAATAGCGTCTCCGATCGCCCCATTATCATCACTAATTAACACTTCATCGCAATATTCACTCACTTGTTCCCGGAACCAATCGGCATCATACTTGCAATAAGTACCCGCTAAAACCACATGGATTCCCATCTCTCTGGCGAGAATTTTTGTCATAGCGGCTGCGTGGGTATTATCACCAAAAACCACCGCTTTTTTCCCGGTTAAATTCTGACAGTCGATGGAACGAGAAAACCAAGCAGCTTGGGAGATATGCAGAGTTTGTTCATTGATAAAATCTTCGTAATCTACTGCCGCACCTTGGGCATTAATTACCTCTTGAATTTGGCGAATACAGCGCGCTGTTTCCACCACTCCCATGGGGGTAATATCAACGTAAGGCATAGCGAATTCGCTTTCGAGATATTTGGCTGTCATTAATCCCACTTCTCGATAGGGAACCAGATTAAACCAAGCGCGGGGCAGATTTTTTAAGTTGTCCACCGAAGCAGCTTCGGGGATAATTTCGTTAACTTCAATGTCCAAATCTGCCATTAACCGCTTTAATTCTGTGCGATCATGTTGGTTATGGAAACCGAGGGTGGTAATACCAATAATATTAACCGAAGGTTTAGGGGTTTTCTGGGAGATAATTTCCCCTTTTCTCTGGGCCTTATCGAGATAATATTTGATAATTTGATAGAGGGTTTTATCGGCCGCTTGTAGTTCATTATAGCGATAGTGGTTAACATCGGCCAGCAGCACATCTCCTTGGGCATCCTGTCGCGCTCTTTCGACAAAGTTTTGTAAATCCTCTTGGAGAATGCTGGAGGTACAGGTGGGGGTTAAAACGATTAAATCGGGACTTTCTTCGCGATCTTTGCGAACAATATTATCGACGACTTTTTCTTGGGAACCCCGGGCTAAAACATTACGATCGACAATACTAGCAGTGACGGGGGTAAAATTACGCTCCCTTTCCAACATCGAGCGCATGACGTTAAAATAATCGTCTCCCAGAGGAGCGTGCATGATAGCATGAACATTTTTAAAGGAACTGGCGATCCTTAAAGTGCCAATATGAGCGGGACCCGCATACATCCAATAGGCCAATTTCATAGAGGGTTCTCCTACAGTCAGACTTTTTTGATTGTCTCAGACTTTACCGATTTAGGAGTGAACGCTTAACGGAAGATTACAAAAAGTCCCCATGCAGATTAAGTATCTTTTTGGGGAAAAATGACACAAATATTAATATTAACTTTTTTAACAATTTATGTCATTAGGGCAAAAATTTCTTTACCGACCGCTTGGTAACAAAGCCAACCGAAATTCGACCGGGGGTCGGGATAATCTTTGACGATGACTCCCTTTTCGGCCGCTCGTTCAAAAGCAACTAAACGGGGAATTTCTCGCTTAAATAGCGGTAATTTCGCTTCTTCTAGAGCTTTCCGCGCTTCCCGTCCTGTTTTTGTCCGTGAATCCACTTGGGTTAACAGAACTCGATAATTATCGGTCATCGTGGACAGCAATTCTACCGCTTTAATCGTGACATCGATATCGAGATGATTGGGAGTGGTGGGTAGGATTAATAAATCGCTGCCCTGAGCTAAATCTTTTAACTCGTCTGGCTCCGGCCGGGCCTGGGTATCGACGATAATATGAGTGTATTGTTTCACCAGTCCCGTCGCTCCAGCTTGGGACGCTACCATAAAAGGAAGGGTATCTTCCCGGGACCAATGGAGAGCCGAACGATTTTTATCCGCATCAATCAATAGGGTGGGCGCTTTTTCTTGAAAATAGGCGGCCAAATGAATCGATGTGGTGGTTTTCCCGACCCCTCCCTTCAGTGCTACGACGGAAATAATCATGAACGGCTCGATCGAATAAGTGAGTATTTTCTAGTGTAATCCCAGACGGACTGAAAACCGTCTAAGTTTCCCCCCAGAAAGGCTATCAGTCAGGATTCTAGATTTTTGAGCCTGGCTCTCTCGACATTTTGCTGTAAAGTGTCCCTTGATGTTAGATTTTGGGCTGATACCCTCCCTTAGATGACGATAACTTTTGCCGCTTTAAAGCACACATCTATTATCTTGGCGAATATCCCAACTACCGTCAACACGGAATAAAAATAAACAGCGTTTGTCGGGTGTACCGGAAGCAACTAAAGTAATTCTGCCTAACTGTCCCCAAGAACCCCCTAACCCCCCCTTTGTATCGGCCCAACTAGCGCGATAAATTGTACCTTGATTACCCACAGGTCCACTAACTCGGCGTAGGGTAGAATTATCAGTATCGATGCTAACACCAGGAGTGATGGGAGTCCAATCGGTGACATTTTCACATTCATCCCCTTGCACTTTTGCCACTTTAATCTGTTCAGTTTCACTTGCTGCCATGCACAAAGATAGGGGATGAGAACCTCCTCCTGTGGCTTGATAACGGGTATTTTTCCACTGTTGTGATATTTCAAAGGTGGCGATATTTAAGCGAATCCAAGCCATTAAACGATGATAAACAGAAAGGGCAATGGTTAAGAGAATTCCTAATAAAATTAGGGTAACTAACATCTCGACTTGAGTTAAGCCAGAGGTGGATTTTTGCCGATTAAAAAGCTGTAAATTGCGAAAAGTATTGGGAGTAAGGTCGAAGATATTCATGAGCCTAATCTTGCCTTTTTATTTTCAATAAATTATGGGATTAGAAAGGAGCAAAAATTAATTTGCGCTAGGATAATCCACATAATTTCTTGCTGTTATTACGGACAAAATTGACTGCGATCTCTATTTTTCCTGATATGGGCAAAAATGAGCTAAATAAAAGCAATTTTCTGATTTTTTGCTCAATTTAGTTTATTTGCCCTGTTTATATAGGGCTGGCTGAATAATGGTAAAAACCTTGTTGGGTAAGACTTTTAGACTTTTTGTCAATCAAAAAGTACCAGGCATGGGAGTGATGAGGGGGAAAATTGAGGCACTTTTTCCCTGAAAATTAGGTAATTGGCCACCTCAAAACCGGTAAAACCCCACACCCCACACCCGTTACAGTAGAGCAGGAAGTCGCCTTCCCA
>NZ_SFBV01000204.1:0-10714 GCF_007095585.1 Microcystis sp. M_OC_Ca_00000000_C217Col | reverse complement strand
GTACAGGATTAATTCTACTACAAAATTGGAAGGAGGGGGCAACCATCGATCCCTACCTCCCACACTCCGAGAATGATTATTATTCTTGAGGATGAATAGTTTATTTTTTGGAAGTCCCTAAGCAATACTACTGCGTTTTCTCGCTTCCTTATAAGATGTTCCCACATCCTGTAAACCGACTTTAATCATCTGTTGTTCCAAAAGGGCAAAAAAACGCAAGCGATCGCCACCTTTAATCACCGCTAAATTGTGCGCTTCCGCTAAGGCGATCGGATAACCATAACCTTTTAACACCTGGGCCAGTAAAATACTCAAAGAGCGATCGAGTAATTCTCGCTCCTCCACCACCCAAGCAGGAACCTCTACCCTAGCGATTTCCGTCCCCACATGGAGATAACAGAAGTAAATGCGATGTTCATCCCCATAAAGATCGAGTATTTTCAAAGAACTGCGCCAAAAAGGACTTCTTTGCCCCGGTTCCAATAAATAACCCCAGAGAGAAGCATCCCGGAGAGGATCGACAACGCGACAAGGGGTTTTTTCTGGGTCTAAATCACCGCAATTGATCAAGCAATTGGGAGTATCATGGGGACAAGATTGTAAACGCAGGAAATTTAAGCCTTCCGTGCTACGAGAAGCACTAATATAACCTATAAGCGGGATTTTAGCCGAGCGCAAATCGTCCCAAGACTGAAAAATCGGCGGCAAAATTAAATCTTTTGCTTCCGGGGGGAGACTATCGATAAACCAATAGATCAAAGAACCATCCACGAGGGCTAAATTTGGTTCATAATGGGCGCCGGGGGGTTTTACCCAACGAGTAGCCATTTCCGCTAACATTTGGCTTTCTAATACCGTCCGACGATAACTCATCCACTCATCCACGCGAATACCCCACTGTTTAGAAATGTAGAGGTCTTCTGATTTGTAATAGACTTCGGGAATGCTATCGAGGAGCGGGTGCAAATTTTGGCCATAGTGCAACATGATCCTACCGATATTAATTAGATAACAGTAGGCAATTTCGTGGTGAGAAGGGGCAATTTGGGAACCATCCGTGGCAAAAACGCTATGACTTTCGGGAGCGGGAAGGATAGTAATGCGGGTGTCGAGAGGTTCGATCGGTAGCGCGACAGAGAAAATTAGGCGATCGTGCCAGTTATGATAGAGTTCTAGCAGTTTTTCCTGTTGCTGTTGAGCCTGTTCTAAAAGAATTTTAGCCCGTTGCACTCGCTCACGACTAGCTGCCACTTCCTGTTGAAAATGTTGACTAATCCCGGGCATTTTTGCCGCTAATTTCGCAAGATCGAGCATAACTATCCTCTCCCTGACTTTTTTTGATTTTATCGCAATTTTGTCAATTATTGCCAAATTTATCCATAGTAATCTCCGCTTACAGCATTTATCTCAAGGGTGAGATAGGAAGTTTTCCTTTTGGGGAGTCGCTCGTCAATACCAAAAAGGAATCCTGCGTATTTAGACAATATTTCTCCTTAAGATCATTACAGTTTTGATAAGAAATAATTTGCTCATGTTGCATTCTACCCACAATAATACCAGGGTGTATTCCTATTTGTTCGGCAAATTGATTAATAGCTTTTTTACTGGGAGAATTATTGGCGATAAATCTCTGCCAATCTCTGGAATCAATTAAGAAATTAGCTGCAAAAACATCCGCCTCTTTTTCTTTAATTGTATCTTGAATATCTTGCCCCTCTAAAAATAAAATTCGTTTCCCATGTAATAAAATATGACCAGCTTCATGAAAAAAAGAAAACCAAAAATGATCATTTGTTTTGTATCGATCGCTCAATTGAATTAAAGCTCTCTGAGAACCTAACCAACGGGTAGCACCGTGTACCCTTGTTTTCGGAAGTTCAGGGACAAAGGCTAAGGCAACCCCCGCTGCCGCACAAAGCTCGATCATTTGCGGTTGAAATACTTCGATCGACTTAACAGTTAACAAACGAATTTGTCGCAAGGCATCTCTGAATTTCAACTCGTTGTAATCAGCACAATTAATTTTCGATGCTTCTATTTCTCCTTGACGCAACCATGCCGTTATTGCCCCTCGATCACTATCAAATGCTTGAGACTTTCTAAAATCAATCGATAAATTTATCCCCCAAATCTCCTCCCATTTCTCAGGGGAGACAACGGCAAAAAAATTCAAGCTCTCCCGTAATTGCTCTATTTTATCCTCATCAAACTTGAGCCAGCCTAATTCAGTCATCTGCCGATAAGGAATTTGTTTTAACCAGCCTAAATAACCTTTTAATCTTTGATTCTCGTTTTTTCTCGCTAAATATTCCCGATAAAGTCTTTCGCGCTCTATCCAGAAACTGGCGGGAGTTCCTAACACTAACTCTATCTGTAAGGCGGTATCGATAGTAATCTCCGCTTTACCTTTTATGATCTCATTGATAGTCTTTTTTGGTCTGCCCATGCGTTGGGCGAGTTCCGATTGAGATATATTTCTTTCTTCTAGGATTTCGGCAAGGGTTTCTCCCGGTGGAGAAATAAAATCCGGTGCATATCTGTTCTCAATAGTATTAGTCATGGGTGTCATCTATGCCAATAATTACGACTGCGGTTACTTTCTTCCAATCAATTCCCCCGTCTGCTTTTCGAGGAATCGGTATATTAGCTGGCTCAAAAATTAGTCTGAAGGGATGAACTAAATCTAGGGATAGTTGTCCAGCACGGTTATATAATAATTCGTGGCAACGTCCCGGCAGCGATCGCATTTACTCTAGGACAATAACTGATTTTAAGTCGTCGAGTCTTTGCCTGATTTTCTTAGCCATCTTCTCTCCATACTGTTTTTTCAGTAGTCTTTGGCTATTGCATTCGTTCTCAAATTTTTTTTGGCTCTTCGGTTTATTTTTTGTCAATTATTTTTCTCTAGAGCGAACTAATCAATTAAGTCTCTTGCCAGATAAGGATTTAGTCGATTTATGCTCCCCTATCGAACCATACCAAGTAACGAAGAGCCTTTTTTTTCCTTAAAGACAATATCCATTGTAGATGAACCTTGGAATATTGTTAACCTTTGAGGTTAACAATATTTTATGATAGCCTCTGGTGCATCCAGTACAAAAGCTCTAAATATAGCGTTAAGAGCTAATAGTCTAGACACCAGTTCTGAAAATGAGGTTAGCTAGAGACAGTTTTTCAGATATTGGCCGATTAATCAGGTGATAATTATCGCTAAAATTGCACCATCAAGCCAAAACAACGAAGCTGTAATTTTATCGCCTAATAACGCCCGAATTGAGTGCCACCGCCGCCCAAGAAAAAGACAATCTCTAACCTCTAAACCGGAGAAAAGCACCACAAGCGACTTGACAACAGGAGCGACAATTTGCTATAATGACCTTTTGTCAACGATTTGACCTTCGGTAATAGGAGTTCAGAGTAACCTTAGATACAGCCCTATCATGCCCACCATTCAGCAATTAATACGCGACGAAAGATCCAAAGCGAAAAGAAAAACCAAATCTCCCGCCCTCAAACAATGCCCCCAACGTCGGGGAGTTTGTACAAGAGTATATACCACCACACCGAAAAAACCCAACTCAGCCCTACGGAAAGTGGCTAGGGTACGTTTGACCTCTGGATTTGAGGTGACAGCCTACATCCCGGGCATTGGTCATAACCTACAAGAACACTCCGTCGTCCTCATTCGGGGCGGTCGGGTCAAAGATCTACCTGGAGTCAGATATCACATCATTCGCGGCACCCTCGATGCCACCGGGGTGAAAAACCGTCAAAAGGCGCGGTCTAAGTACGGAACCAAACGCCCCAAACCCGCCGCTAAATAAACAGGGAATTGATTAACCAAAAAAATACTCCCACCGAGTCGGTCAAAGTTAACCCAAGAGACCGAAAACTCGCAGGAGGGGGTTTGAGATGGGCTGTAATCATCCGACTGTCAAGCAAAAGTTAAAGTTAACCTAGAAAATTCAGGAATATTCCGATGTCTCGCCGTAAAAACGTCAAAAAACGTCCTATTCCCCCCGATCCCGTTTACAATAGCTGTTTAGTCAGCATGACCATCCGCCGGATTATGCGCTCGGGCAAAAAGTCCCTGGCCGCTAACATCGTTTACGATGCCCTGAAAACCGTCGGCGAACGTACCGGTCAAGAACCCCTAGAAGTATTTGAAAAAGCCGTTAAAAACGCCACCCCCCTAGTGGAAGTGAAAGCCCGTCGGGTCGGTGGAGCCACCTATCAAGTGCCGATGGAAGTACGCAGCAACCGTGGTAGTACATTGGCACTGCGTTGGTTAGTCCATTATGCCAGAACCAGAGGCGGCAAAACCATGGCAGGTAAACTGGCCAACGAGATCATGGATGCCGCCAATGAAACCGGCGGCACAATCAAAAAACGGGAAGAAACCCACCGGATGGCAGAGGCAAACAAAGCCTTTGCCCACTATCGTTACTAAGAAAGATACTTTAAAGATACTTTAAGGGCGGTGGATCACACCGCTGCCGCCAAAAAACTGTCAAGAAAAGTATAGAATTGTAAATAGTGTAAAAAATCCTAGAACAAAACCCCATCACTGGCAAGCAAAGCAAGGAGGTTGCTGTGGCACGGACTATCCCGCTAGAGAGAGTGCGAAACATCGGAATCGCCGCTCACATAGACGCGGGCAAAACAACGACAACAGAAAGAATCCTGTTCTACACGGGAGTCGCTCATAAACTGGGCGAAGTCCACGACGGAACGGCAATTACCGACTGGATGGAACAGGAACGGGAGCGAGGAATCACCATCACCGCCGCCGCCATCAGTACCAGTTGGCAAGATCATCGCATCAACATCATTGACACCCCCGGCCACGTTGATTTCACCATTGAAGTGGAACGTTCCATGCGGGTACTCGATGGAGTAGTAGCGGTTTTCTGCTCTGTGGGTGGTGTACAACCCCAATCGGAAACCGTCTGGAGACAAGCCGATCGGTACAAAGTACCCCGGATTGCCTTTATCAACAAAATGGACAGAACGGGAGCGAACTTCTTCAAAGTTTACGAACAATTAAGAGATCGCCTTAGAGCTAACGCCGTTCCCATCCAAATGCCGATCGGCGCAGAAAGCGAACTGAGCGGGATCGTTGATCTCGTCAAGATGCGCGCCTATATATATAAGGACGATCTAGGGAAAGACATAGAAGAAACCGACATTCCCGAAGACTTATTGAAAAAGGCCGAAGAATTCCGCGTGCAGCTAGTGGAAGCTGTAGCAGAAGCTGATGAAGAACTCCTAGAAAAATATCTAGAAGGTGAAGAACTCACCGAAGCCGAAATCAAACGCGGTCTCAGGGAAGGGACGATTGCTGGTACAATTGTTCCCGTCCTCTGCGGCTCGGCTTTCAAAAACAAAGGGGTACAACTGCTCCTCGATGCCGTCGTCGATTACCTACCCTCACCCTCGGAAGTAGCCGCCGTTAAAGGGGTTCTCCCCGATGGCAGCGAGGCAATCCGGGAAGCTAAGGACGATGCGCCCTTCTCGGCCCTGGCCTTCAAAATCATGGCCGATCCCTTCGGTCGTTTAACCTTCCTGCGGGTCTATTCCGGTGTACTAGCCAAAGGCAGCTACGCCTACAACTCCACCAAAGGAACCAAAGAACGGATCGCTCGCCTGATCGTCCTCAAATCCAACGAACGGATTGAAGTGGATGAACTGCGCGCCGGTGATCTAGGAGCGGCGATCGGACTGAAAAACACCATTACCGGGGATACCCTCTGTGATGAGAAGAACCCGATTATCCTAGAATCCCTCTTTATCCCCGAACCGGTTATCTCCGTGGCGGTGGAACCGAAAACCAAACAGGACATCGAGAAACTCAGCAAAGCTCTGCAAGCTCTCTCCGATGAGGATCCCACCTTCCGGGTCAAAGTTGATCCCGAAACCAATCAAACGGTAATCGCTGGGATGGGAGAACTGCACCTGGAAATCCTCGTCGATCGAATGCTCCGGGAGTACAAAGTCGAAGCAACCGTGGGCGCTCCCCAAGTTGCCTATCGGGAAACCGTCCGCAAACCCGTGCGGGCCGAGGGTAAATTTATCCGTCAAAGTGGTGGTAAAGGACAGTACGGCCACGTCGTCATCGAACTAGAACCGGGTGAACCGGGTTCGGGCTTTGTCTTCGTCTCCAAAATTGTCGGTGGTGCTATCCCCAAAGAATACATCAACCCGTCAGAACAAGGGATGAAAGAAGCTTGCGAATCGGGGATCGTAGCGGGTTATCCCGTCATCGACCTGAAAGCAACCTTGGTAGATGGTTCTTTCCACGATGTGGATTCCTCCGAGATGGCCTTTAAGATTGCCGGTTCCATGGCGATCAAAGAAGCGGTGATGAAAGCTGGTCCCGTTCTCCTAGAACCGATGATGAAGGTCGAAGTGGAAGTACCCGAAGACTTCATCGGTAACGTCATCGGTGATCTTAACTCCCGTCGGGGACAAATCGAAGGTCAAGAAACCGAGACCGGCATCGCCAAAGTCTCCGCTAAAGTTCCCCTGGCGGAAATGTTTGGTTACGCCACTGATATTCGCTCCAAAACCCAAGGACGCGGCATCTTCACCATGGAATTTAGCCATTACGAAGAAGTCCCCCGCAACGTGGCCGAGACGATTATCACCAAAAGTAAAGGGAACGGTTAATCAGTGACCAGTGACCAGTGAGCAGTGAGAATAAACCGATCATTTAAATTCGATCGGTCAACTCTAATAACTGCTAACTTAAAACTGATCTCCGGTAACTGATTACTGTTCACCCACCTGAAGAAGAAAAAAAACAAAGGAACAGAAAGTAAATGGCACGCGCTAAATTTGAACGGACGAAACCCCACGTTAACATCGGTACGATCGGTCACGTTGACCACGGCAAAACTACCCTCACCGCCGCTATCACGATGACCCTAGCGGCTCTGGGTAATGCCCAAGCTAAAAAATACGATGAAATCGATGCCGCTCCCGAAGAAAAGGCTCGCGGGATCACCATCAACACCGCTCACGTTGAGTACGAAACTGCTGATCGCCACTATGCACACGTGGACTGCCCTGGCCACGCCGACTATGTAAAAAACATGATCACCGGTGCGGCACAGATGGACGGTGGTATTCTCGTGGTCTCGGCTGCTGATGGCCCGATGCCCCAAACCCGGGAACATATCCTGCTGGCTCGTCAGGTGGGTGTACCTAACCTTGTGGTCTTCCTCAACAAAAAAGATATGGTGGATGATGAGGAATTACTGGAACTCGTGGAACTGGAAGTGCGCGAACTTCTCAGCAATTACGAATTCCCCGGCGACGATATCCCCATTATTGCCGGTTCTGCTAAAGAAGCCCTCGACTACATGACCAAAAATCCCAAGGCCCAAAAAGGCGAAAACGAGTGGGTAGATGCGATTTATGAATTAATGGACGCGGTAGATAGCTATATCCCCACCCCCGAACGGGCGGTAGATAAACCCTTCCTGATGGCGGTAGAAGACGTATTCTCGATTACCGGTCGGGGGACGGTAGCTACCGGTCGGATCGAACGCGGTATTGTGAAAGTGGGTGATAACGTGGAATTGGTCGGGATCAGAGCAACTCGCCCCACCACCGTTACTGGGATCGAAATGTTCAAGAAAAGTCTCGACCAAGGGATGGCCGGCGACAACGCTGGTATCCTCCTGCGTGGTATCCAAAAAACCGACATCGAGCGCGGCATGGTGATCGCTAAACCGGGTACAATCAAACCCCACACCCAGTTTGAAGGTGAGGTATATGTGTTAAGTAAAGAAGAGGGTGGTCGTCACACTCCTTTCTTTAAAAACTATCGTCCTCAGTTCTATGTGCGGACAACCGACGTAACTGGCACTATCCAAGACTACACCGCCGATGATGGCAGCAGCGTAGAAATGGTCATGCCGGGAGACCGGATCAAAATGACCGTGGAACTGATCAACCCGATCGCTATTGAAGAGGGTATGCGCTTCGCTATTCGCGAAGGTGGTCGTACCATCGGTTCTGGCGTTATCTCCAAAATTATCAAGTAGGCTGATCTACTAATTAACGGGGCAGTTAATGACGAAAAACTGCTCCGTTACTGTCTTTATTTTGTACCTTGACAATTGCAATAGGTGAAATTATGGCTACGTTACAACAACAGAAAATTCGCATTCGTTTGAAAGCTTTTGACCAGCGCTTACTCGATACTTCCTGTGAGAAGATTGTCGATACTGCCAATAGAACTAACGCCACAGCGATCGGACCAATTCCCCTACCGACAAAAAGAAAGATTTATTGTGTCCTGCGTTCCCCTCACGTTGATAAGGACTCCCGTGAACATTTTGAAACCCGCACCCATCGCCGCATTATTGATATTTACCAACCCTCTTCTAAGACAATCGATGCCTTGATGAAATTAGATTTACCCGCAGGGGTTGATATTGAAGTTAAATTGTAAAAAATGCCAAAAAGATGTTATCGCTAACATCTTTTTTTCTTAGAGACTCTTTGTTATGGTGTTTCTCGTCTAGTTTTTGTGGACGAGAATCGCTATTAAATACCCCAGCAGCCCATCAAGGCCTCAAAAAGTGCCAGCCATTGGAGGGATCGGGGCGAAAATTCCTGGACTTTTTCCCTGAAAATTAGGTAATTGACCGTCTGAAAATGGGTAAAACCCTACACCCCACACCCCACACCCCACACCCTGCCCCCACGAAAAACTTTTTCAGCAGACCCTAAATATTGATACTATTGGGGATGCGAGAGGGTTTCAGGAAAATATAAGGCGTAAATCGGGTTAAATTGCGCCGATCGATCTGATTTTCGATCGCCTTTAATTTAGCTTGGAAAACCGCCAAAATCGGGTAAGTGCGTTGATCTGGGAAAGCACTTCGGGATGGATAGCCAAAACGGTTAAATTGAAAAGCTGTTAAAGTCTGCATAATTTCCAATTGATAAGCGGCCTGGGCCTGGGGGGGCAAAAGACGGAGAATATAATCTATATCCACCTGCTCAGCTGCTTTGGGAGGAGATTGATAACCCGCTAGGGGAATATTCGGGCAAAAGGCGAGATAATCGTATTGAGGATAATTAACCGCCGCGTGTTGTGGTCCGGCCACAAAAATTATCTGGGTGACAACTTCGATTAATTTGGCCAAAGTGTCTAATTCTCCTTCAGAAACTAATTTTTTGATGCCTCCACCTTCAGGTGACATCAATGTTCGCACCCAAGCTTGTAATTCTGTATCCTCATTTACGTCCGCATCGGAAGTATAGTAAAGACTTAGGTAATCTTTGACGTAGGTTTCCGTTGCTTGCCAAAGTAAGAGAGCATCGTCTCGGTAGGGGTAATCTGGTAGTAGCGAGGTATCCTGGACTTGGCGCAATTCTAATTGCTTTGGTAGGGCATAATCGGCGAAATTATCTAATCTTTGACGATAGGAACTCTTAATTAGCTCGATCGATGCTTCTAGCGTCCCCGCTAATAGACGATCAACGAATCCGCCGGGGTTAATTAACTCGCTCTCGGCTAAACTATTAATAGCGAGGGTAAATTGAAAATGAGGTCTTAATAGAATTGCCAGAGGATGATTAAGTGCTAACTCGGTAGCTGTGGCTAAAACAAAAGCTTCCGCTACTAAATGGGTATGGCTGAGGTGACTAACTAATTCATGGTGATTTCCGTCGGCAATTTGGACGAAAATTTTCGCCATTAACCAATTAAGTCCGTCATCGGGGGTATAGATGCGCTGATTAGGTTGAGTCGGATCTTGATATAATTGAATGGCAACTGGTACTAATCCCCCTTGACCCCGTAAACCTCTAGCACGCCAACAGAAAAGGACAAGAGGTGCTGTTACAGTTTTCATACCCTTTTGATAACTGCCTAAAGTTAGGTTGTTTAGGGGGGCATAATCTGCTAGAAATAAGTTACCCTTAGCGGCTTCCGAGGCAATGGTTTTATCAGGTCCCATGGCTTTTTGGAAGATAGCATCGCTGACGGGAAAATTATCCGGTAAGCTGCTAATCCCGCGGATGACCATGGGATTTGCTCCCGCTAATCTTTGGTAGGCAAAACTTGTGTTAGATTGCCAAGTTTTAATGCTTGTGGGTTGGGGAAGGATGGGAAAAAGTTCTTCGTAATCTTCTAATTTGTCGAAGGGATCAAAGACGTTTTCTATTCTCGTGGCCACGCCATTGGCAATTAAAGCACTGAAACCTTTACCCCGCATTACTTGATAGGAAATAGAAAAGTTTTCGTGGGTAGGTAAATCTTTGACGAGGGTGATACCATTAACGGAATCATAGATGTACACTTGTTTTTGTCGTCTTAATAGCTCTTGTCTTTTGGCTGGATCAGGATCATTTTGGGGTAGCGATGGTGTCAGCAAAGTAACTCCTTGTCTAAAAAATTATAACTTAAAAAGTTTAGTCTTTTTCATGACAATAATAGGCTAGTCAAGGTAAGTAATTACCTCCAACAAAAGGGTCTTTTGAGGTAAATTACTGGCTAGATATAGTGTCATCTATTATATACAGTTACAACTGGGTTAGATTCCCGAAATATTGCCTCTGTTTGCAAAACTTAATATATTAAGCTTTTACGCATTTAAGTTACATTGACAGCATTACCCTTATTTTTAAGTTTTCTACTCCATTTAATAATCAATCCCCCTTCATTTAAAAGCTGATTGACTACTTTTTCCAGTTC
>NZ_SFBV01000203.1:0-17349 GCF_007095585.1 Microcystis sp. M_OC_Ca_00000000_C217Col | reverse complement strand
TGTTGAAGACCTTGTTGAAGACCTTGTTGAAGACCCTGTTGAAGACCCTGTTGAAGACCCTGTTGAAGACCCTGTTGACGGCCAGCATCCAGTTCTTCCTGAAGACGGGAAGTGTATAAAGGTGATAATCTCATAATTAACTCTCTGTCCTCCTGTTCAAGCTCTTGATCGTTAGTTAAAGAAGTTCTCAAGTTTAATAATAATTCTAGAGCATTTACCCGAAAAGGATGATCCTCTGGTAACGATTCTAGCTCATCGATCGCCCTTGCTTGTACTTTTCCCCGGCCTAAAATTCTTAACCAGAGAGTTGCTTCTGTTGGGGGTAATTGATGGATAACGGTGATTGCCGTGCGTAAAGAGGGAGCTAAAAAATAGATACCTTTCCCCCAATTCTCCTCATCTAATTTAGCTCCGAATCCTCCTAACAGTTGCGAGGAAGCGGTGGGAGTCAAAATCCAGAGACGGGGGATTTCTGCCTCGTTAACATTCGTTTTCTGACGATTTGCTTGACGATTAATTTCTCCTTCCACTTCCAACAGTTTTAACAGACAAGTCCTAATTTCTGTAGCAGTGACAGGATTGCGAAAGGGTTCAAATAAACAGGGATTAATCGCCATTTTTCCCAGTAATCCTAGCAGTTCTCTCGGATTATTATCGAGCATCTGGGGTGAAAACCAGACATCGATTTCTCGTACTTCTCCTCGTACAACCCGTGCCGATTTTACTTCTCCCAGAGAAGATAATAATTCTTCGAGATAATCTTTGGCAAACTGGTCATGAATAAATCTAGTCATAGGTTTATCTAACATGATTTAATAACTTATCTCGTAATTGCTTAATCCGATCACGATATTTAGCTGCTGACTCGAATTCTAGATTTTTCGCCGCTTCTTTCATTTGCGCTTCTAGTTGTTGAATTAACTCGGGAATTTGTTCCAAAGAAAGCTCTTCTATATTCTCACAAACCTGATCTAATTGTTGGGAATTTAGACGACGGGAAATATCCAGAAAAGCTAAAATTGAATTACTCGACCTTTTAACAATCGGTTGCGGAATAATCCCATGTTTCTGGTTATATTCCTCTTGAATAGCGCGCCGTCTCTTAGTTTCTTCGATCGCATTAATCATACTATCCGTGAGATTATCTCCGTAAAGAATTGCCTGACCGCGAATATGACGAGCGGCCCTGCCGATAGTTTGAATTAAAGAGCGGGTAGCCCTTAAAAATCCTTCCTTATCTGCGTCTAAAATCGCCACTAAAGACACTTCCGGCAGGTCTAACCCCTCGCGAAGCAAATTCACCCCGATCAGCACGTCAAAGACCCCTTCTCGCAGGTCTTGAATAATTTCAATCCGTTGAATTGATTGAATTTCCGAATGTAGATATCTAACTTTAATTCCCCTTTCTTGCAAGTATTCGGTTAAATCTTCGGCCATGCGTTTAGTTAAAGTGGTAATCAAAACCCGTTCATTTAACCGCACTCGATCTTTAATTTCCCCTAATAAATCATCCACTTGTCCCTCGGTTGGTCGCACAAAAATCTCCGGATCTAAAACTCCCGTCGGTCGGATAATTTGCTCAACAATGCGATTTTCTGACTGTTCTAATTCCCAATCTCCTGGAGTGGCCGAAACAAAAATACATTGATTAACTTTCTGCCAAAATTCTTCCGACTTCAAAGGACGATTATCCGCAGCACTGGGTAAACGAAACCCGTGATCGATCAAAACTTTTTTTCGTGATTGATCGCCATTATACATCCCGCGAATTTGCGGCACACTAACATGAGATTCATCCACAACTAATAACCAATCTTGGGGAAAATAATCCACCAAACATTCCGGCGGTTCCCCCGCTAATCTACCCGCTAAATGCCGCGAATAATTTTCTACGCCATTACAATAACCCACTTCCTGCAACATTTCTAAATCATAACGAGTCCGTTGGTCTAAACGTTGCGCTTCCAGTAATTTGCCCGCTTTTTCTAACTCCAATAAACGGTTATCTAACTCGGTTTTAATATCCCGACAAGCCACCTCTAAACGCTCCTCCGGGGTAACAAAGTGACGGGCCGGATAAATACTAATTCGCTCTAATTTTTGCAAAACTTCCCCCGTCAGGGGATCGAGATAACGAATACTTTCAATCTCATCGCCAAAAAAATCAATTTTAATAACCCGATCCTCGTAAGCGGGAACAATTTCCAAAATATCGCCCTTCAGACGAAAACGACCGCGAGTTAACTCCAAATCATTGCGATTGTACTGCACTGACACCAAGGCCCGTAATAATTGCCTTTGGTCGAACTCTTGACCAACTGTTAAGGAAATCGCCGCTTTTAGGTATTCCGCAGGCATTCCTAAACCATAAATACAACTAATGGAAGCGACGACGATCACATCCCTGCGTTCAAACAGCGATCGCGTGGCCGAATGGCGCAGCATATCGATCTCATCATTAATCGAAGAACTCTTTTCGATATAGGTATCGCTGACGGGAATATAAGCCTCCGGTTGATAGTAGTCGTAATAGCTGATAAAGTATTCCACGGCGTTATTGGGGAAAAATTGCCGCAATTCGTTGCATAATTGGGCCGCCAGGGTCTTATTATGGGCAAGGACGAGGGTAGGCCTGCCGATTTTCTCGATCACAGCGGCAATGGTGAAGGTTTTGCCGGTGCCGGTTGCCCCTAGGAGGGTTTGGAAACGATGCTGGTTTTGCAGGGAATCTACCAATTTATTGATCGCTGCCGGTTGATCCCCGGTGGGTTGAAAGGGTGCTTGTAGTTGAAAAGCGGTCATTAGCGGCTAGGTGTAGAGAACAGGCAAAATAAATTATCAATCAAATTACCAACACTGATAGGGTTTTGGGGAAAGAAAGATGTATCTTAATATTAGAGAGGATTTTAAAAAAAGATTAAAAGTCTTCGAGAATACCCTAAACTTAAATCTTATCGTTTCCCCGAAGCTATTAACGGAAAGGAGTATCAGGTTATGACGGTGGAAAATCTAGAAACGAACGGGACTCAAACCCCAGCAACCACAGAAGAAAAGACCAGCAGCTCACGCGGTAAAGCTACTACAGCTAAAACCGCCAAGGATAAAGAAGTGGTCGCCCTTTCGGTGAAAAACAACGCTGAATCGGCTTCCAACGCCTTAAAATTCTATCAACCTGAACATCGCTTACCCGAAAATCGTCCTGTTGGTACTAGCCATCTTCACTTCACGGAAGATGAAATGTTACCCGGGGGCCGTCCCGTGGAAGTTAGCCATCTGAAAGTGGTTAGTACCTATTCTTCCGTCGGGAGCGCTCGTCCAGTGGTCTCCAGTGGTATGGAAGTTAGCAGCACTCTGGCGATCTCTGGCAATCGTCCGATCGCTCTTAGTCATCTGCACATTAGCGAAACCTATACAGTCATGGGTAATCGTCCCGTTGCTTCCAATGAAATCGATGATCCCGAAACTTTAATGGGATTTTTGGATTAATTGTTTTGTTGATCAAGATGGATTTTTTCCCTGTCCCGGACAGGGAATTTATTTTTTCTAGCCCACCATTTTTAATCCCGATGCTGTTTAAGCAAAAATTTTTCTTAATTGTCTCGTTTCTAATAGTGGTTTTTTGCGGTTTCGGATTATTAAATCTTACCTACGATGCTTCAGTTTTAGCACCGCAGCAATATTATCAGATTCGATCGCTTCATAGTCGCGATGGTATCGGTAAATTTTATCTAGGACGGGAAATCGCTAAAGTCATGGGACACCAAGAAATGTTATGGTTAGAACGTCCTAGTCGCCGTTTCACAGAAAAACCCGATGATCTGATCACCGCACTACATTTAAAACCCACAGACCTGGTGGCAGATATCGGCGCGGGGACAGGTTATTTTAGTTTTCCTATGGCGAATTTAGTCGCACAAGTTTTCGCCGTCGATGTGCAACCGGAAATGTTAGGGGCAATTGATTTTTTAGCCGAGGAAAACCAAGTTAAGAATGTCACCACAATTCTCGCCACAGAAACCGATCCCAAATTGCCTATAAATGCGATCGATTTAGCTTTAATGGTCGATGCTTATCACGAGTTTTCCTCTCCCCGCGAGATGATGGAGAATCTGGTCAAATCCTTAAAACCCGATGGTAGGGTGGTATTAGTAGAATACCGTCGTGAAAATCCCCTGATTCCCATCAAGGCCCTTCATAAAATGACCCGCAGACAGGTAGAAAAAGAAATGGCCGCTATCGGTTTACTGCCAGAAGAAATCATCGAGACTTTGCCCCAACAACATTTAATGATTTTCCAAAAGGCTGGTTCTTCGGGTTAATTTTATCGGTCAGCTTGGGTATCATAAGATTATCTAGGCAAAGAGGTAGATAAAAATGGATATCGACGATCGAGTAGATTCTCTCTATAAACTAGCCAGAAATTATCCAGATAATCGGGAGTTACAAGAAGCTGTTGCTGTAATTAAGTCCCTGAGAAGCTCTCAAGGACAATATAAACGATGGAATCAGCAATATCGAGATGATAACAGTCATTTAAAAGACCAAATTGTTGAAATATCTGCCACTAATGTTGACCTGCAAAAAGAATTAGATTCTTTAACTTCAGAAATGCGGAATTTAACTGAAGAAACAGCCAAAATTACGGCGGAGAGAGAGAAAGTTATTGCTGAATTAAAGCAGATCGAAATGGAAGTAAAAGTGGCGGCCCATAATGTCCGTAGTACCAAGTCTGTATATGGAAAGCTAACTATTTTATGGACTTTAGTGAAATCTCTATTTCTCGATGATAACTGGGAAGATTTTGGTTCGATAGATAATAACTTGCCCTCCGATCCTGACCGGCCACAAATGGGGAGTGGTCAGTCAAATATCAACAAATCTTTGCTAGATAAATAAATCAGTTAAGGAGTAAAATCAATCATGTCTAGAATCAGTAAATTAATTGCTAACCTAGAAGATTTGCACCAGCAGGAGCTAAAAAATGCCGCCCAAGTTTACGGAATTACGGCCACTTTGACTGTCCGCTTGCAAGAAGTTTTAAATAGTTTAAGCGAGCATAATTTGAATATTGCCCATAAGTCTTTGCCTGAAGGAAATTTAACTAAAGATGATATTATCTCCCTTTACGGTAACTATAATAATGCCTATAAAGCCTATAAAGAAGCCTACAATATTAAATGCTCAAAGGGATGGGAGGCATTTTTGCAAGCGATTCATGGTTTAAAACCTCCCGGTCCTTCTCTTAGTTTAGAGCAGCGCGTCGAACAGTTAGAGACAACGGTAAAAACCTTAGTGGAAATTCTCCTCGATAAAACTTAACTCCAACTGAACTTAATCCGCGGGACTTTGTTTTTGGATTAACACCTCACCAGCGATTAAACGTTGGGCTGCCGACAGTAAAACATCCTCAATATAGGGCTTGACAAAATAACCTTTTGCCCCTTTAGCGGCGGCGAGATGCTGCATTTTTTGCGACCCTCGCGAGGTAATCATCGCTACTGGTATCCCCTGAAGTTGTTCATCCTTTTGCAGACGAGAGAGCAATTCTAACCCATTCAGGCGAGGCATTTCGAGATCGCAGAGAATCAGATCACAAGCTAATCCAGCCCGTAATTTTTCCCATGCTTCTAAACCGTCTCGGGCCTTTTCAATGCGATAACCAGCTTTAACCAAAGAAATCGCTAACATTTCCCGCGCCGTTACCGAATCATCGACAATCAAGACCCGAGGAGTCGATTGTGCAAAGAAATTAGCGGGATTACTGTCAATAATCGTTGCATCGGGGGATAAAGGCTGATTAAGAGTCGCTTTAATACTATTAGCTAGTAACACTTCCCCCGCAATCATTCTTTCAGCCGCCGAGAGTAAATCTCTTTCCGTGTAGGGCTTGGTAAAATAACCACTAGCTCCTAATGTCGCCGCCACCTGACGATGACGTTCCGCTCCTCGGGAAGTCAATAAAGCCACGGGAATCGACGCTAATCGGGGGTCTTTTCGCAAATTATAGAGTAATTCTAGGCCATTCATGCGGGGCATCTCGATATCGCAGAAAACGATATCACAGGGCAAACCGCTGCGTAATTTTTCCCAAGCTTCTTGACCATCCCGGGCCTGTTCCACACGATAACCGGCTTTACTAAAGCTTAAAGAGAGCAATTCCAGGACAGTAATCGAATCATCGACAATCAGAACCATAGCCTCCGATTTTTGGCTAGTTTCCACCGCTACGGGAGGGACAGGTTGGCGCCAAAGACCACCGTTATCGGTACGCAGACGACCCCTGGCGATGTCAATTAACTCTAACACATCGCCGATCGGCATCACCGTACCATCCCCCAAAACCGTCGCCCCAGCAATCCCAGCCGTTTTCGGAATCGGTCCTTCGATCTGTTTGATGACGATTTCCAGTTCACCGATCACTTGATCCACCTGTACTGCGAGGAGATTATTACCACCGCGCAGGATCACGATCGAAAAAGAGTCTTCCTCCTGTTTGCCAGTATAAAAACTACCGCGACTTAGTTGCCGATTGTAGGAAAGCAATTCGCTCAAGGGTTGGAAGGGTAGTAAAGTATTTTGCCAGAAAACGCAGCGCCGTCCCTCCCGATCGATTTGCATCTCGCTGGCCCGGAAATCCTTCATATCTTCCACTCCGTCCATAGAGAAACCGATGCGCGCATGATTACTAACACAACAGAGGGCCTTACAGATAGTCAGGGTTAGGGGTAAACGGAGCGTAAAAGTGCTTCCTTTGCCCAGTACCGAGTCAATAGTAACGGTCCCGCGCACATCGATTAAACTGGTCCGCACCACATCTAAACCCACCCCACGACCGGAAAAATCATCGGCCTGATCTTTGGTACTAAAACCGGGGTGAAAGAGGAGTTCATAGACTTCTTGGGGACTGAGGTGTTCAGCTTCCTGAGCGCCGATCAGGCCTTTTTTGATCGCCTTGCCTTTCACCTGATCAGCATCAATACCGGCCCCATCATCACTAACGGTGATCACGGTTTGATTACCCTGTAGGAATGCCCCCACAGAGATGGTACCGAGGGCGGGTTTCCCTTTGGCCAGGCGTTCTTGGGGTGATTCAATGCCGTGGGTGATCGCATTGTTGACCAAATGGGTCATGGGACTATTGAGATGTTCGAGGATCATCTTATCGATGAGAACATCACCCCCTTCCACTTTTAATTTGGCTTGTTTATCGAGTTTCAGGGAAATATCCCGAATTGCCCGGGGTAGGCGATCGGCAGTTTGACTAAAGGGAACCATGCGCGATTTGGTCATCCCTTCCTGTAGTTGAGTGGTGGCCTGTCGCAGACTGTGCGTCACCTGATCGGTTTCATCGACGACAAATTGAAGATCAGAGGCCGATTCTCGCACTCGTACGATCAATTCGATCATCTCTTGGGATAATAAATGGAAATCGGTAAAACGGTCGATCTCTAGGGCATCTAGTTGACCGTCCATGGACGAATCCCCCTGATTTTCTCCCTGAACTCTACCGTAACCGATGGCACCACCGTAATTGCGACTAGCCAGTAAAGCCCCTTCTAGGAGGCTTCTTTCATAGAGATCCTGCATCCGAATGCCCACATCCCCCAGATGTTGGACGCAGGTTAGCAAATTATCTAAAAAGAGACGCAGGCGATCCTGTTCCTCTTCCAGGCGATTGCGTTTAACCACCAGTTCCCCGATCAGATTGCTGAGGTTATCCAATTGTTTGATCGGCACCCGCATCGTCTGTTCAAAAGCTTTACTGACAAGGGGACGCAGGTTTTTTGACCCGACTGGTGAACTGACACTGGCCGCCGGATTTGCTGCCATCACCTGATTGGTTTCTTCGAGGAGTTTTTCTAAATCCTTGAATTCATCCTCTAGGAGGCTTTCTGGGGCAATTTCCAGTGATTCTAACCCTGTCAGAGGTTCCACCGCCGCCACCGGGTCCACTGCTGGGGATTCCCAGAGAAGGACCTCTAGGGATTCAAAGATGTCTGGTAGTGGCGGTTGCGCCGGTGGCGTGGGTTTTTCCAGAAAAGCTTCTAAGTCTTCGAGGCTGTCGTAAAAATTAGGGTGGCTGATGGCTATAATTGCTTCTGAGTCTGGAACTGCTGCATCTTCTAGCAGCAGAGATGCGAGATCATCCCCATCTTCCAGTTCCGCCTTGGCAGCTGGCTCACGGGTAGAATAAAGATTATTAGTCGGGGCATCTTTCCAATTGATGCTATCGCCAAACAGTTCCTCTAATTCCCTTTCCGAGGTCAAGGAAGACGGGGTTTGGCTAAGAGAGTCCCCAGATCTGGCTGCTGGAGAGGGACTCTGCTCCAATAAAAAGCTGAGTTCGTCTAGAGCCTCATTACCGTCGGCGTCTTTGTCTTCTAAACTCTCTAACAACTGTTCGCTATCTTCGTTAAAGAGATGATCCGAGTCGGGTTTCATCATGATTTGCTTCCTGCCAAGTCTTCCTTTTTGGTTAACCAATACGGTCTCTCTAGCTTCAGATTACCCAGAATTTTACTCGATAACTCTATCCTTTAGCAATTTTTTTATGGCTAATCAAACTCTTGGACTCGATCAACAATTTTACTCCTATTATCAATCTATCTGTCTGCGAGAATCTCCGATTTTAGCTCAATTACGTCAAGAAACTGCCTCTCAACCCCTGGCAGTCATGCAGATTGCCCCCGAACAAGGTCAGTTTATGGCTTTTTTGGTACAGGCGATCGGGGCGAAAAAAGCCCTAGAAATAGGGGTTTTTACTGGTTATAGTTCTCTAGTGGTGGCCTTAGCTTTACCCCCAGAAGGCAAGCTGATCGCCTGTGATCTTAGCGAAGAATATACCAGTATAGCCCGCCGTTATTGGCAGCAGGCCGGTGTCGCCGCTAAAATCGATTTAAGAATTGCTCCGGCCCTGGAGACTTTAGATCAATTAATCGCCGGGGGAGAAGGTAATAGTTTTGATTTTGTCTTTATCGATGCCGATAAAAGTAATTATGATCCCTACTACGAACGGGCTTTACAATTGGTTAGAAGCGGCGGAATTATCGCTATCGATAATGTTTTTTGGTCGGGACGGGTAGCGGCGGCCGATAGCACCGATAATCGCACCAAAATTATCCGTTCACTTAATGCCAAAATTCAGCAGGATGAACGGGTCAATATCAGTATTATTCCTATTGGTGATGGGTTGACCCTGGCCATGAAAAAGTGAAGAAGTTGGCGAGATTAGAAAAGCTTTTGCTCTTGCGGAAACCACCCAGGACAACGCTACATCCTTTAAGCTCCTTAACGACAGCACTAAGTTATCAGTTCAACGGAGAGGGTGGGATTTGAACCCACGTTAGGTGTTACCCTAAAGCAGATTTCGAGTCTGCCGCATTCAACCACTCTGCCACCTCTCCACAGGGTTTGAGTCTGGATTATCATTTTAACAGATTACTTCCCCTAGTATTGATTTTTTTTGATAGACCTCTTGCATAATCTATTTTTGAGGGTTTAAAAACGTCAAAAATAAGGATTAAGTGGCATAAAATATCTAAATAGACCATTTAATCGATTATTATTCATTATTGATTCTCCTGACTACTGACGACCGACTCCTCAGCAACCATAACAATTTTTGATTTTTACCGGAGGTCTGATGAATCAAGCTCCTTTTCTTCCAGTTAACCATCCCCAGCCTAACTTTCTCCACTGGTTAGGGAGTCTCTGGAAATTTTCCCGTCCCCATACGATTATCGGCACTTCTTTAAGTGTTTTAAGTCTGTATTTAATTGCTTTAGGCAATATTAGCGATTTTTTTAGCCATTGGTCGGTTTTATTGCTCACTTGGACTGCTTGTCTTGCGGGTAATGTCTATATCGTCGGTTTAAATCAGTTGGAAGACATCGACATCGATAAAATCAATAAACCCCATCTTCCCCTCGCCAAGGGCGAATTTTCTCGGTTGACAGGCGGATTAATCGTGGGTTTTAGCGGTATTTTAGCAATTATACTGGCTTTTATCGGTGGTTTTTGGCTGTTAATCACCGTGGGGATTAGTTTACTCATCGGTACTGCCTATTCCTTGCCACCAGTGCGTTTAAAACGCTTTCCCCTCTGGTCCGCCTTCTGTATTTTTACCGTCCGGGGTGTCATCGTCAATTTAGGTCTTTTTCGCCACTACAACACAGTTATCAATCAAAATCAGTCTATCTATCCCTCGGTCTGGGTTTTAACAGCTTTTGTTCTTGTTTTCACCGTTGCGATCGCTATTTTCAAGGATGTTCCTGACCTAGAAGGCGATCGCATTTACCAAATTACCACTTTTACCCTGCTTCTCGGTCCTCAAAAAATCTTAACAATTTCCCTCTTGACAATTTCCCTATGTTATGCGGGGATGATTGCAGTCGGTCTCTTGGGGATAAACGGAATTAATTCTTCTCTGGCCATTGTCGCCCATCTGCTCCTACTTGTTCTTCTTTGGTGGCGTAGTCGCGGAGTAAATTTAGAAGATAAAAGCGAAATCAGCCAATTCTACCAATTTATTTGGAAATTATTCTTCCTAGAATACCTGATATTTCCCCTCGCTTGTTTAATATGAAAATATCTCCTTTTTTAGCGGCCATTCCCTTACTTTTGCTAGGTGGTACAAGCGCACCTAGTCAAGAAACCATCGATCCGCAATTATTAACCGGCAACCTTCGTTTAACCCTGAAAAATGGTGTTTGGAAACTGTGGCAAGATCAACCCGTTTATCAAAATCTTACCCTAGATTTAAGCTGTGATCACGCTGTTTGTCAGCCGTCGGTGTGGGGATACGCGCTCAAATTCAATAAAGAAGTGGATCACCAAGGTACGGTAAAAGCGATTAAATTAGACAATGCTTGGCGATTACAGGTGAAAATGAACATTCAAACTCACCCTTGGCAAGGGGAAGTCAGGGAAGCTATCTATAATATCGAAATTGTCCCCTACCAAGACCAACTTATCGGCAGTTATCAAGGCACTTTAGGGGGAAGAAGACTACAAAACCAAGTTAATGGCACAATTTCCCCTTTTTGGCCTAATCCTGTTCCTAATCACCAACCCCTACAACCGCGAGAACATCCCCGTTTAATCTTTCGCAAGTCAGAATTAACTAATCTCAGAGAAAAAGCGAAAACTCCCATCGGTCAAACTATTATCGCCCAATTAAACAACAGTTTACAAGAAAAAATTTATTACGATGGTTATGTGCCTAATGGGGGTTATCATGCCACAGGTCATTGTTTTTTAGCAATTTTAAATCAAGATAGAAAATCAGCAGAAATCGCCTGGGAAATTATCGAAAAAACCCGTAAAAATCGGGGAAGGAGAATCTTAGAACAAGCGCCAATTGTTGCTGGAGTCGCTCTCGCCTACGATCTTTGTTATGATCTTTGGGGAGAAAAGCGCCAACAGGAAATCACTCGCTGGTTATTCAGTGAAAGTAAAAAACTTCTCAGTGGTTTACCCAAAGATGGATGGAATGGAAACGCAGTTAGTAACTGGAATGCGCGGGCCAGAGGTGCGGCAGGATTAGCTAGTTTAGCGATTCTCAAAGAAGATGTACCACCCGATTCTCTCTATTCTCCCTCGGCACAGGTGGAAATGGCCAAACGTCACATCGAACGCTATTTTACCACAGCGATCGGCGATCGAGGATTTGGCACAGAAGGAGATTTATACACCACCGAACCCATGGTTCTCACTGTTTTTCCTTTTCTGCAAGGCTATCGAAATAGTCTCGGATTAGACTTAGTAACTGGTTCCTCGGCAGCCCAATTAATCCCCCATTATTTAACCAGAATTGTCCCTAAAAATGGTCAATTATTGATTCCTGCTTATGGCAGACATCAGATGTTTGTAGGGGTATCTTTATTAACTATCGGATTGGGAATTACCGATAAATCATGGCTACCAGCAATAAAATGGCGATTACAAGGTCAAGAGAAACAACTTTTTCACCCTCATTATCCCCATATTGCCCCTTTTCTTCTCGCTGGTTATCCATCTAATCTTACTTCCGAAAATCCCGAGCGCCAACTTTCCAGGGTTTTAGTTGATCAACAAAAGGGATTTTATGCTTTTCGTAATCGCTGGCAAAATGAAGAGGATTTTGTCGCTAGTATCTATCTCAAACAGCAACCTTTTGTGGGGGGATGGTCTTTTCCCGATGTCGCTAGTGTGAGAATTTGGGGATTAGGAGGACATTGGGCGAGTTTTGAGGGGTCAAAAGGCGACTGGAACTCGGAAAATACAGTTATTTTCCCGAAAACACCGCCTTGGCGACAGGCAAAACCGATATCTTTTCAATCTAGTCCCGATGGTTCGGGAGTAATTAGGTTAAAAACTGATAAAATCAGGGTTAAAGGGGCTGAACCACCCGCAGGAGTCGCTCTAGTTCGCTCTTTCGCCGTCGATTACAGTCTGTCCTCCGGTTCCCCCGGATTATTCGTCTTGATGGATAAATTATTAGGTAAAGTCGATCAACCAGAATTTATTAATAAAACTTGGGTGATGAATACCCAGGGAAATGTCATTCTAGGAAAAAATAGTTTTACTATCACTCAAAATGGGGCAAATATGCGGGGAACTTTTATCACTCCCGTGACTTTAAAAGTCGAGAAAACTAATACAGGTGAGCGCATTTTAGCCACGGGTAGCGAGGAGTTTTTTCTGGTGATGACCGTACAGAAAAGTCGTCCCCCAGCAGTTAAAATTATCGGTAAGGGATTAGATTCTATCGTACAAATTGGCTCCCAGGAAATCTCAATTATCGACGGTGCAGTTAGATTAAAAGAGATCAAGTTTCAAGAGCCATAAAAATTGGCAATTGAACCCAAAAAGTCAACAGTTGTCAAGGATAATTGTAAAGATGATGACTATTTTAGCAATTATTGATGATATAATTGATACGGCTGACTAAAATAGCCCCTAAATTTAGAACTATCTAGAATTGCATCTATAATTTCTGGCTAACTAAACTATGACTAAATATTATCAAATCACCGTTCACAATCGTCAGACCGGCGAAAAAATTACCACCACCGTTCCCGAGGATAACTATATACTGCAAAGTCTGGAAAAACAGGGTCATCAATTACCCTTTTCCTGTCGTAATGGAGCTTGTACCAGCTGCGCGGTCAGGGTATTATCGGGAGATATCCACCAACCAGAAGCGATCGGACTATCACCAGAATTAAAAGCCAGAGGTTATGCTTTACTTTGTGTCAGTTATGCTCGTGGCGATATGGAAGTAGCCACCCAAGACGAAGATGAAGTCTATGAATTGCAATTCGGTCGCTTTTTTGCCCGTGGAAAAGTGCGTTTTGGTTTACCCTTAGATGAAGAATAGATTAGGGATTAATCGTGCCAGATACCAGCAGCCAATTAGAAAAATACCTAGACATTGCCAGCGAAGCCGCCCTAGCGGCGGGAACAATTATCCTCGATAATTGGGGTAAAATTGAGAAAATAGAAGAAAAAGGACGATCGGGCGATTTAGTGACGGAAATAGATCGTCGAGCAGAAACAGAAATTCTCAAAATTATTGGCCGTCACTTTCCCAAACACGGGATTTTAGCGGAAGAATCGGGAAAACTGCCAGGGACGGATAGCGAGTATCTCTGGGCGATCGATCCTCTCGATGGAACCACCAACTATGCCCACGGTTATCCCGTATCCGTCGTCTCCATCGGACTACTGATCGCAGGGATAGCAGCAGTGGGAGTCATCTATAACCCCTTTAGAAAGGAACTATTTCGGGCTGCCAGGGGTTTGGGGGCAACCCTGAACCGTCGTCCCATCCATGTCTCCCGGACGAGTGAACTAGAAAAAAGTTTACTGGTGACGGGTTTTGCCTATGATCGCTGTCAAACCTCCGATAATAATTATGCCGAATTCTGTTATCTGACCCATCTGACCCAAGGAGTACGCCGCAGCGGTTCTGCTGCCAAAGACTTAACCGATGTGGCCTGTGGGCGCTTAGATGGTTATTGGGAACGAGGGATTAATCCCTGGGATCTGGCTGCGGGAATTATTCTGATCGAAGAAGCTGGCGGTAAAATTAGCGCCTACGATGAGAGTCCTTTTCTGATGGAAACGGGGCGAATTCTGGCCACTAACGGACACATTCACACCCCCTTAAGCCAGGCTCTGCAAAAAGCTGCCTCTTGGAGTTTTCAGTTTTAATGGGATTATCATTTTAGAGTAGGGTCTGCTGTATGCCTTTTCCAATTTCCCAGGGATTATTTCAATTTGATTTAATCGATCACTTCGCTGTTTTAGGAGTCTCGATCGATGCCGAACATGAGGCGATTCGCGAGCGTTACTTAAAAATCGCCTATAAACTTCACCCCGATACCTGTCGCCTTTACACCCCCGCCGAAAGGGAACAGGCTCATCAGTTACTCGCCAAATTAGTTAACCCCGCCTACGAACATCTGGGCCGCGACCTATCTCGGGAAGAATTACGCCTTGTTTTAACACAAATTGGCAAGGCAATGGCGAGGGATTCGGGTAAAATCACCATCAATAGCGAACCAGCTAGAAAACTAGCCCAGTCCACCGCTAACTATGAATTAGCCTATCAAAAAATCCTGCAATCTTTGGCGATCGATCAATATACCGCCCTGGAAAATACCTATCAGAAAATCGCCCAACTCAGTGAACTCAATCTGGTTTATCTGATGTTAACCGAAGGTCAGGGCAACAAGAAAACTACCCCGAAAGTCTTTATCTCCCAAGGCAATCCTCGCCAGTCCGAGTTAGTGGTCGCGGCTACCACCACGGCAGCCCCAGCTAAAGCCAAGGAATCGCCCTTAGAAGCCTATATTCGCCGCGCCCAAGCCTCTCTTGACCAAAATAACCCCGCCCAAGCTTTGCGAGAATTGCGCGATGCCCTACGGGAAGAACCAGATAATAGCATCTGTCACGCCCTGCTCGGTTTAGCCTACCTGCGACAAAATCAACTCTCCATGGCCCGGGTTCATATCAATCGCGCCTGGCAAGTCAGCCCCAAAGATGCGACGGTGATTAGGTGCAAACGGGAACTGGATAAAGTAGTTAATCCTAATACTGAAATGGAAGACCAGAAGGGACAAAAAAAGGAAGGGAATCCTAAGAGCGGTTTTTGGTCCCTATTTGGTGGTAAAAAGAATAACTAGCTCAAACCATAACGGTATAAGCCTGATACCAAATCGTCATTTTAACCCGCCTGTTACCCCACGCAGGTAACAGGAGAAAAGAAACGATCAGCCCGAGACTCAAGCTCAAACTAGACAGACAAAACAGCTTACCCTGATCAGTAAGTGGGTGGGTGGAATTAAATATAAGATGAACGTAGGTTGGGTTGAAGCATGAAACCCAACGCCCGCATAGTTTACGCTACCGCTAACCCATCCTACAAATAATTGTGCCTCCCTACTTAATAATAATTAAGCTTTTTGCTTAAGTTGACACCAATGACCGCCGGCGCCCAAAATGTCATTTATCTTCTGTCAAGTTGGGTTAGGTAAAATGAGAAAAAAGTTCTGAAACCCTTATATAGAGAATGGTTAAGCCGTTGTCTTTTCGCTGTTTACTGTTTGCTGTTTACTAATCACAGGAAAAAAGCTCCCCACTCGGCTCTTCTATGTCTGTTTTGTTACTTTTTTCTTTTCTCTTGGGATAAGATTGTGATCGATCGAGTTTAGGGAATTTTTATGACCACGGAAAGTTTAGCGACTTCAGAAGCAATAGAGTCAATGACCGATGAATTTCTGGCTAGTACGAGCAGTCACCAAGAAATGATTGAAATGGTTATTTCTACTCTGCAGCAGAATGATACTGCTATGGTACAACATACAGAAAAAGGTTATCTTTGGAAGTTTCAGTATGGTAGCGTTGAGGTATTTGTACAGTTAACTGGGGAAAGCGATGATGATTTTCTAACGGTGTGGTCTTCTGTCCTCAAATTACCCGTTAAGGATGAATTGGGATTAACTCGCAAGTTATTAGCGATGAATTGTGCCGAAACCTTTGAATCTCATTTTGCCATTATGAATGATCAGGTGGTGGTGATTTCTCAGCGTACGGTGGCCGATTTGTCTGCTGGGGAGATTTCGCGAGCAATTACTCTCGTGGCGACGGTAGCAGATAATAATGATGAAATGTTACGAGAATCCTTTGGTGGCAGCTAAAATTTGGCGTTATATCCCTCCAATTATCTCATCGGCAGAGAAACAAATGGCGATCGATTCTTGGTTACTAGAGCAACACCGTTGTGGTGATCATCCCCCGACTCTGCGTTTTTATCAATGGTCGCCCCCGGCTATTTCCTTGGGCTATCATCAACGGCAATATCCCGATTTTTGGCGTGATTTGACTTGGCAAGGTCAAAAAATCTCCCTAGTTCGTCGTCCTACCGGTGGACGGGCTGTACTACATCAGGGGGATTTGACTTATATGGTGATAAATTCGGGGATGAAGGGGAATATTAGGAAAGTTTACTGTCAAATCTGTCGATTTTTAATCACAGGCTGGCAAAATCTCGGTCTAGAATTGTCCTACGGTGCTGCCGGCCGGGGATATATCCATTCTGCTAACTGTTTCGGTACGGCTACTGGTGCGGATTTAGTCGATAATTGGGGAAATAAATTTATTGGGAGCGCGCAACTGCAACGGGGTTCCTCGGTTCTCCAACATGGTTCGATGGTGCTAGAGCAGGATAATTCGCTGTTTGAGCAAGTTTTCGCCAGTGCTGCCCCTCAAAAGCTCAATTTAGCCCCAGATTTGACCCTACAGACAATTATCGCTACCCTGAAAACCGCCGCCGAGAAATGCTTTGATTGTCAATTGCTAGAGCAACCCCTAGAGGATTGGGAATGGCGATCAATTAAAAAAATGAATATAAATACTCATTGACAAAAAAGTTTTTGTGTGCGTAAAAAATCAATTATGAGTTAAGTTGTATAGATTTGTAATTTTTTGCTAATAATAGTTAAAGGTAGATAGAGGCCGCAAGGAACCAAAGTCTTATCGAACTCGAAATTATTGTCTAGCTTGTGCTAGTTTAAGAAACGTTAATCTTTTACAGTTTGTGAGGATTAACGAGCGATCGCAGCTAGTTTAGTTAAGCTAATCCAGTCAATCGATCGCGCCATCTTATAAGACAATGGGAGTAATCCCAGACTCAAAAAAGTTAAGAAATCTTGCCCGTGATTTCAGTTAAGCAAGAGGAAAAATACCCATGACCATTGCTGTCGGACGCGCCCCAGAAAGAGGGCTGTTTGATGCTCTCGATGACTGGCTCAAAAGAGACCGTTTCGTCTTCATCGGTTGGTCTGGTTTACTACTCTTCCCCTG
>NZ_SFBV01000202.1:0-3592 GCF_007095585.1 Microcystis sp. M_OC_Ca_00000000_C217Col | reverse complement strand
AGGCGCAGTCAACGGGAACTAGAAGAACTTTTGAGCGATTCTCCTAGTTTAAAACCCTACTGGGAGCAAGTATTTTTAGATTGCTATGCCACGGCTTTAAAAAGCTTGCGAGATAACCCAGATTATCAATCTTTTAACTTTCCCGATGATTGTCCTTTTCCCCAAAAAATTAGTCAGATTTTACAGAAAAAATTTTGGCGATAAAATTATTTTTAAAAGTTTGTTGGTGGGATTAGGAGACGGTCAAATCTGAGACAATGTCCGATACATTTATACTTTATGTTTATGAGAAATGCTGTAAATAATTGGTTATTTTCTAGGAAAATTCAAACTCATAAAATCCAGAGGTTTTATGCTAATTCAAACCGATTATGTCGGCTGGCTGAACGAAACAATCACTCTGTTAAAACAAAAAAACTTTGATCAAGTTGACTGGGAAAACTTGAGCGAGGAGATAGAAAGTTTGCTAGTCTTAGGCTAAGTTTCTAGGTCATTGGTTTATGGGGTAAGCTAAACGGCTTTTACTTCGGATCACCGATATAGACTCCAAAAGGGTTATAGCTATTGGATCATGCAGGTTAAGCGCCGTTTAGCTTAGCCAAATATCCTAAAACAGGATAGAGTATTGATATTCATACTGTTTATAAGACGATAAAAAAATCCATGGATATACCTGAGCCTTCCCATCGTCTGCCAAGTATAAAGAAGAATAAAGCAACAAGCACTGTTGGGCGTGGCAAAACTGTCCAACTTACTGAGAAACTAGCTTTTTCAGCTTGGAATAACAGCAGTGTTAGTCTGAGTCTTGGTAATAGCATTGAACATTATGATTCTTGGGAACAACCTATAGTAATAATCTCAGACGGAGGCTACGGTCTTTTAGGATTTGAAGGTGATACATCAGATCATCTTGACCTACCTGAATGGTATGAACCTCATGTGGAAGCTTGGTCTAAGTTGGCCTTGCCAAATACAACTCTTTGGTTTTGGAACTCAGAAATTGGCTGGGCTGTGGTACATCCAATACTTGAGAAATTTGGCTGGCGATATGTTAATTGTAATATATGGAATAAAGGAAAAGGTCATATTGCAGGTAATGTCAACACAGAGAAAATAAGGCGTTTTCCAGTGGTGACAGAGGTTTGCGTCCAATACGTTAGAGAAGTCAAAATTGCTGACTTAACACTTAAAGAATGGCTCCGAAAGGAATGGTTAAGATCGGGCTTACCTTTGCGTCAAGCTAATTTAGCTTGTGGTGTCGCAGATGCGGCAACAAGAAAATATTTTGATCAAGGACATTTATGGTATTTTCCCCCACCCGAAATGTTTGAAAAATTAGTTTTCTATGCCAACGAACACGGAAACCCAGAGGGAAAACCCTATTTTTCTAAAAATGGCCAGCGTCCTTTAACAGGTAAAGAGTGGGAGAAGATGCGCTCTAAATTTAATTGCCCTCATGGTTTTACAAATGTTTGGGATCGTTCAGCTTTGCGCGATGATGAACCGATAGGGGGGCATAAATCGACTAAATCCTTATCTGGTAAGGGATTTAATTGATTAGTTCACTCTAGATCGCAAACAATTGACAAAAATTGCGGTAATGTCTGTCTCTATAAGGGTTTCATTCCTTATAACCCCGTCCATTGCATAAGACAAACCGAAGAACCAGCTGTTCACTTAAATCAAAAGCCACTGGATCTGATGAAATTAATTATTGAAGCTTCAAGTGAGGAACAGGATGTGGTTTGGGAACCATTTGGGGGGCTTTTCAGTGCCTCTTTAGCTGCCAATATCCTGAATCGAAAAGCTTTCGCTTGTGAAATTGACGAAACTTATTTCTATTATGGAGTCAAAAGATTTAGTCAAGTAGTTCATCAATGTTCCCTTCTTTAATGCCAAGGTGTTCTCTGAAAGCAGATTTAATTAACTCCTCTCGACGACTAGCTAAAAGCCTGTTCCACTGTCCAACTTCCATTCCAGAGAACTGTGTTCGATAAACACGCTTTTTAAAATCCTCAATTCCTGGATGTAAAATCCTGTCCATTTTGGCAAAATTAGTGTCTAATCTGTATTTGAAGCGAGTGTTCAGTTCCCGCAAGAGCATTTGATAATCTTGTGTCGGCTTATAAAGCCTGCCATCATTTCCCCAAGAATTAACTATTTCTTCAGCTTGAAATAGTTCTTCATCCGTTCCTTGAAATTTGTACCCATTAGTATTTGTTTGTTGCAAATTTGCTGTCCTTTGGCTTGTATCTTCGGGTTCTAGAACAAGGTAATCAGGAGGATTATGATAATGATCATCTCTCGCTTTAGCCACTGAAAAGCCAGAGACAACGCATACATCTAGAATCTTGGGTTTGCCATAAATTACTGCTTCGGGCAGCCAAGCTATTAGAGAAACGTAGGTTTGAGCAAACTGAAAATGATTTTGACTATCTTTGAAACGGGCTGTTATTTCAGTAAGTAAGCTAAACGGCGCTTAACCTGCATGATCCAATAGCTATAAACCTTTTGGAGTCTATATCGGTGATCCGAAGTAAAAGCCGTTTAGCTTACCTAGGCAAAATTAATTACACATTTCGATAAAGCTTTTGCCTCTTGCCTATTGCCTCTTGCCTGTCTTCACTAGGAAATTTATTTTGCATGACTACTTAGCTAATGGGAACCATGCTTTTATTTCTAATCCCGGGGTAGGCTGGATGCTACCCATGAAGACAGTATCAGGAAATCCTGGATCTTGCCTTTTCCATTCACCAAACGGCGCAAATATTTCCTGCTTATTCAAAAACTCAACAGTGTTAAATTCAATCAGATTTCCCAATAGTGGTGATAGCTTTGAAATTACTTTGGCTAAATTAACTGCTGCAGCAACCGATATTGGTCTAGCAATGTCTAATAGGTCAAATCTATGTCCAGACAAATCATCTAGATATTGCGATGCCAGGCTAATAACATCTTCTGTATTCATAACCCTTCCCCACAAGATGTGGACTGACAAGCTTGCTCAACTTGCTTTAAAATTTCGCAAGGATCTACACCGATTACACGACTAACCAGAAGGAACTCAACCACATCTAATCTTCTTTCACCATTTTCGTATTTGGCAACGAAAGATTGCGGCTTTTTGATGGCTTTAGCGAGGGCTGCTTGAGTTAAATTCGCATCCTTACGAGCGGCGATCAGGCATCGACGAAAGACATGGTACTCTGGGCTAAAAATAGATTTCATCGTGCTTTAATGAGCACAGGAGTTAGCATTTCCAAGATAAACCTATTTTAGAATAATCCCAAAATGGGATTTTAGGTTCCCTAGGGCCCTAGTAAACAGCATACACCCCCCAGTGTAGCGGACGGTATGGAGTCTTTGGTACAATGGCGAAGGTTACTCGCTGCTGCTGATCTGGAACGATAGAAAGTTTGGGCAGAAGTCAACACACGGCCTCAAACTCTGCTATGCTGATTACGTTCAAGATGATCGAGGTTGGCAAGAAACTATTAGGCGCAGTCAACGGGAACTAGAAGAACTTTTGAGCGATTCTCCTAGTTTAAAACCCTACTGGGAGCAAGTATTTTTAGATTGCTATGCCACGGCT
>NZ_SFBV01000201.1:0-8661 GCF_007095585.1 Microcystis sp. M_OC_Ca_00000000_C217Col | reverse complement strand
GGACTAACGCCAAAGCGTCTTTAATTGCTTTGTCTTTACGTTGTCTTGATACTTTAAGATGAAGCCTAGCTACTTTTATCCGTTGCTTGTGATAGTTTTTAGACTGTTTGTTTCCTTGAGGAAACTTTTTGTATAATCGTCGTTGTGCTTTTTTCAGTCGTTTTTCTGACTTTCTTAAATAACGTGGATTCTCTACATTATTGCCTTGAGCATCGGTATAAAATTCCTTTAACCCTAAGTCAATTCCTGTTATTTGTCCCGTTGGTTTACCGTCAGCACGTCTAACAACTCTTACCCGTTTAATCTGTTGCTCTGAATAATAAAATAATGTCTTTTGACTACACCATAAATCAAATTCTCCTGCTTGAAAACCATCAGTAAATCTGATTTTACGTCGATCATCAGATAGTTGGTAGCCTGTTAATTTATACTCAAAGGAACGGTTATGCTTTTTGAACCGAGGAAACCACTTTTCCCCTGGTATCTTAGCATGACAATTCTGATAAAACCTATTAATTGATTGCCAGGCTCTATCAGCAGCCGATTGACGAGCTTGTGAGTTTAATTTATTAACATAAGGTGTTTCTTTATTATTAGCTAGTACCGCACAAAGTTTTTGGAGATCATTGCGGGTTGTCCCTTGATTTGACCCCCAATAACGAACACAAGAATTACGCACAAACTGAGAAGTTATGATAGCTTTATCGAGCCGGTGATATTGCTCTGGTGTTCCGTTTTTTAGCTTTGCTTCTACGACTAGCATCTAACAATCCTCGACCCTTGGCTAAGTTAGGTATAACACAGTTTACCCACAGATGGTGGAATTAAACCGATGCTCCGCGGTTGATATTCTGGTCTGATTTCATCCCCCGCAAAGCTGAGTATCTTCTCGAAAAATGTAGCGGGGGCATTCATCCGACATTTTAGGTAAAGGTCGCCCTTGGTGTCCCGATCCCCCATCGGGATTTTTTCAATTTGCTCGATTACCGTCGCCAGCAGCGCCGGAGACGCGATGAGAAACACCGCATTCTTCATGTGTTTAGCGTAGGTGCTACCCTTGCAGAATTGCCCCAGATCTTTGATAAAGGGAAACGCTTCATCCCGGACAATCTGGAGCATTGTCTCCGCATCATCGATATTTTTGAAGTGCGACCAACGGATATGCTGTTGGCTGGCGGTAAAGGTGGTATTTTCGAGTTTTTCGCCTAATCGTTGGGCTTTACGCTCCTTAGCTAGTTCTAGGTCATCTAGGCGCTTGATGAAGAGTAAATAGGAAATCTGCTCGATTACCGAAAGCGGGTTACTAATGCCGTTATTCCAGAAGGTTGTCCAAAGTTTATCTAGGGCTTGCTGAATAAATCTAAAAACCTTGTTGGATAAGGCTTTTAGACTTTTTTTCCTCAAAAAGTGCCGACCATTGGAGGGATCGGGGGTAAAATTCCTGGACTTTTTCCCTGAAAATTAGGTAACTGACTACCCCAAAATCGGTAAAACCCTACACCCCACACCCTGCCCCCACGAAAAACTTTTTGCCGCAAACCCTAGCTAAATCGGACAGCAAGCTAACTCAGCAATTGAAGCGAAAATGCTGCCATTCTCTAGGATGCCATTCCGGGTTAATCTGGGTTTCGGACGCAATTTTTCGATGACTAAATTTTAAGAGGCAGTATGGAACGCACTTTCTTAATGATTAAACCCGACGGTGTGCAGCGCAATCTGGTGGGGGAAATTATTCAACGCTTTGAAACTAAAGGTTTTACGCTGGTTGGGTTGAAAATGATGCAGGTTTCTAGAGAATTAGCGGAAAAACACTACGCTGTTCATAAGGAAAGACCCTTTTTCCGTTCTTTAGTCGATTTTATTACCTCCTCCCCCGTGGTGGCCATGGTTTGGGAAGGAGAAGGAGTTATTGCCTCCGCTAGAAAAATTATTGGCGCCACTAATCCCCTCAATGCTGAACCGGGTACGATTCGCGGTGATTTTGGCATTAGTGTCGGACGCAATCTTATCCATGGGTCCGATGGTCCAGATACCGCCAAAGATGAAGTTAGTCTCTGGTTTAGCGATGCGGAATTAGCTAATTGGACTCCCGCAATCACTCCCTGGGTGGTAGAATAAACCCCTTTGAGGCAGTCAGGAGCCGGTCGTCAGGAGACAGGAGACAGGAGATGGCTTTTATTTATTCTCTCCTCTCCCCTTTCCCCACACTCAACCCCTAATCTTGCGACTTATGACCGTAGAATCCAGCTTACAACAGTTAAAAAGAGCTTCATCGGGACGATTACCCAGCAGTTACGGGGTCTATTTTAAGAATACCCTTGTGGCTCTCTGTCATGCTCTTGAAGATCATATCTTGCAAACTAGCAGCCCAGACAGTACAAATAAACCACTGGTTTTAGTCACCTTTCAACAGGGAAAATGGTATTTACAGGAAGCTGAGCGCTATTTAGATATTGCTCGCTCTTCTCGTCATATTGCGATCGCCGCCGTGGCCGATAGTGGTTTTTCTGAGCATAAAACTGGCAGTTTAGAGAATGTTTCGCTAGTAAACTTAGATAATAGCGATAGTTTGGTTAATGAGTGGAATTTAATCATTCTTTCCCCCGATTACGCCTCCATGGTACTCTGTCATGAGTTATCCCCGGAAGAATACCGGTCCGATAGTCAACCCCAAATAGACACGGAGCGAAAATTCTACGGTTTATGGACATTCGATCGCGATTTAGTCGAAAAAGCCGCTAGGATCTTAATTGAGCGTCTCCATCCCTATAATCCCAGTCTAGCGGCCGATTTAAGCAGACAACAGCAAGAAATTAGTCAAAATATTAATCCCATTCCCACGGATTTAACCGGAGTAGTCTCTCGCATTGTCACCTATCTGCAAACCAGTCAACAGCAGTTAGTCACCGTCAGCAGACAAGCGCGAGAATTAAGCGACTTAGAAGGACAAGCATCCCGTTTAAATAAAAATTTAGCCGCTAATAAACTGCAAGCTTTTCTAAGAATGGCTCAAAAAGTCGATGAAAGAGATATTGATAATCCCCTCGCTTCCCTACAGGTGGCTGCTTTAGCGGAAATGTTGGGACAATTGCTCGATTTACCCACCCTGAGATTACGACGCTTACGATTAGCTGGTTTATTATACCGCATCGGTCTAGCGGAGGCTCCGATCGAAGTTTTTAGACAGCGTGCCAGTCAGTTAGAGGGAGCAAATGCGTTATTTTGGCGGGATAGATCGGTATTAGGCGCACAATTACTCGCCACTATGCCCGAATTAGCTCCAATTCAACAGATTATTTACCATGAGTTTGAATACTGGGATGGTAGCGGCGTTCCCAACGGACTAAAAGGGGAAGAAATCAGCCTAGAGTCGCGAATTTTGGGATTATCAGCCTATTTTCAGGAATTAACTCAACCGCGAGGCGATCGACTAGCTCTAGATTTAGGAGAGTCCCTAGAACGTTGTCAAAATTATAGCGGGATTCGTTTCGATCCCGCTTTGGTAGAAAAATTAACTTCGGTAATTCGTCTGTGCGAAATGGGATGGATGCAATTACCCGATCGCCCTAGTCAAGTCCCCGCCGTCTGGTTAGAATCAGTTTAGATTAGACTCCGATTAAACTCTGCATGGCACGTCCCATATTAGCCGGTTTAAAAGCTGCCATGGCCGCGGTCGGTTCATAGCCGCAATGTACCATACAATCGGCACATTGAGAATTGCCACTGGCCCGACCGTAGTTATCCCAATTGGTTTCTTCTAAAAGTTCCCGAAAGCTTTTGTAATGTCCTTCGTTGAGCAGATAACAGGGTTTTTGCCATCCTAAAAGACTATAACTAGGACTACCCCAAGGAGTGCATTCATAGTCCTGTTCACCGATGAGAAAATCGAGAAAGAGAGGATTATGGTTAAAATTCCACTTTTTCTGACCTGATTTCCAGGGTGAGAGAATTTCTCGGAATAAAGCTCTGGTTTGCTCCCGTTTTAAGAAACTATCTTGATCCGGGGCCCACTCATAACTATAACCGGGGGAAATCATCATACCATCGATGCCCAAAGTAGCGAGAAAATCGAAAAATTCCTGCATTTCTTGCGGTTCTGTGCCTTCAAAAACCGTGGTATTAGTAGCAACCCGAAAACCTCTCGCTTTCGCCGCTTTAATCCCTTGTACTGCCTTATCGAATACTCCCTCTCGATCCACACAGCGATCGTGATGTGCTTTTAAACCGTCCAGATGGACACTAAAGGTAAGATAGGGTGAAGGAGTAAATTTATCCAGGCTTTTTTCCAATAACAGAGCATTGGTACACAGATAGACGAATTTTTTTCTGTCCACTAACCCCTTGACAATTTCATCGATTTGTGGGTGTAAAAGCGGCTCGCCCCCGGGAATGGAAACCACGGGAACCCCACATTCTTCCACCGCTGCGAAACATTCTGCCGGGGTGAGATGATTACGGAGAATTTCTGGGGGATGTTGAATCTTACCGCAGCCAGTACAGGCTAAATTACAGCGAAATAGGGGTTCTAGCATTAAAACTAAGGGAAAACGCTTTTTTCCTGCTAGACGCTGTTTCAAGATATAGGAAGCAACCACTAAAGCTTGTTGTAGTTGGACAGCCATTTGCTCACACCAATAGGATTTTAAGTCATTATAGACTGTTAGCAGGGCATCAGGGCATAGGAGCCTAGAAAATGGCAAAATAAATAAAAGCTGAGGGCTTTTTTGGCTGTTTACTTGATTATCGGATAGATTAAACCCCTTGCCTGATTAAGTCCTATCAGTTATCAGTCTTTTTAGCTAAGTAGGTAAGATGAACGTAGGTTGGGTTGAAGCATGAAACCCAACGCCCGATCATGTTACGCTACCGCTAACCTATCCTACAAATAATTGTGCCTCCCTACTTATCAGCTTTTATTTATCCGATTAATTAGCCATTATCACCTTGATCTAGCTGATGGCTTCAAGACTACTGACTCCTAACCTTAACGACAATTTTTGATTTTTACCAGAGGTCTATTATGAGTTCTTTAGGCGATCGCTTCAAGAAATTTGCGGGAAAAACTCGCTATGTGGTCTGTCGCTTATTTTTGCATCTCTACGGACAAGAAGTCGCACCTCTGATCGGTATTCTTAATCGTGCCGGCCGGGAGGCGATCGATTCCGAAGGCGATTTAGAGGTCATGGGAGAGGGTTTAGTAGAAATTTGTCAAAATCTGCTGCAGATGAACCTCTATTGGTTTTCTGTGGCTAATGAGGGCGATATTTTTTGGAGTGAGGGGGAAGCGGGAGACTACGTTAACGAACTGTTTACCGATTCCGCGGCCAGATACCTAAGTGAATCGGTGTCTGGGGAAGTGGGGGAAAACGAACCCTTAACTTTACCCGTCACCGATAACTTAGTTGTTATGATCACAATAGCCTTCGAGGGTGAGAGTGGTGCTTTAGAAACTAGCCTAGCCGATCGAGAGGCCCTGGAAGATGGTTTAAAATCAATAATTAACCTTCACTACCAAGGTCGGCTGCGTGCGATTCAGGTACATTTTTCTCCTGCTCAATTGGGAGATGAATTGACCAATGAGCAACTATTACTCAATTTCCCCGAATTGCTGCCTTTATAGTCTTAATTTTGCCCTTATGCTGCGCCAAGTAACGACAATCTTTTTAATTCTTACCCTTTGTTGCACAACGGTGGCCTGTGGTTCCTCGTCAAATCAAACTCAGTCACCGTCAGCTAATAACAGTAGTGTAAGACGAGAATCCAATCAGGTTAGTAGCGGTCGCTACGAGGTGCAACAAGCTACCTACGATGACGGAGATGGCACTTATACCTTAATGCTGTTAAACACCCCTGCGGGGACTTCTCCCCTCTTTCGCAGCACTAACCTGCAAATGGCTAGATTAAGCGATGAAGCTATCGCTAAAGGGGAAAAAACCGCGGTAGAAATCAACGGTGATCAGGCTACCCTGTACATGACCGAAGATTTTAAAATTGAGTATGTCCATAATGTCACGGAAGTGCGGAACAATCCCCAAACCGGACAACAGGAAACCGTGGTGATTCGGCAAGAATCGAGTTTTTGGAGTCCTTTTTTCGGTGCTGTTGCTGGTCAAGCTTTGGGTAGTTTGCTCTTTCGTCCTCAATATTACGTTCCTCCCCTCTATACTCCGGGGGGTGTGATGACCGGTTTTGGTGGTTACGGTTCCACCTATAATCAGGCAGTAGATCAATACCGGACTAAACATAATAGTCCACCTCCGGCAGTCAAAAACCGGCAAACTCTCCGTTCTACTGGCAATTTACGTCGTTATCCCAGTAATACTTCCTCTAGTCCCAATCGCAGCACCACCACCACCACAAAACCCAGTGGTTCCGGTTATGGTTCCAGTACCCTGAAGAATTCGGGGAAATCTGATAATGTCAAACGTTCTCCTAGTTTCGGTTCCTCCGGTTCCCGTCGTACCCCTAGTCGCAGTGGTTTTGGCAGCAGCAGACGCGGCCGACGTTAGGAGGATTTGACTGGAGTGGTGGAAGATTAATCCTGTCTTCCCCACCTCAGACATTGGAGATGACAACTACTTAGGAGCAACCATTTTGCGAATTTCCGAATAGAAAACCGTCTGGCGATCGCCATTGGCCGCCTGGATAATACTGGTACGCAATCTCAGATTAGGACTAGCAAACCAGATTCTTTCTTCGATACGATGGTGATTATCCTCGATGGTTAAAGTTAAAGCTTGATCGCTTCTGAGATGATATTCTCCCAGCGCTGCCGATTTACCGTTCGATGTGATTAATTTTCCTTGCCAAGGATTCTCTGAGGGTAGCCAAACTAAATAGCTAGAACCGATTTTTTTCGGTTGTCCATAGTCCACGGAATTATCCCAAGTCGCTTTCCATCCCCCTAGACTGGCCGGGGACTGACAGTTATTTTCTAAACATAATTGCACCACATCGGCAGCATCGGCAGCCAGCAAATCGATGGTGATTTCTGCTTTATTATTGGCAACTTTTTGGGCAGCTAATTGATAACTGGTGCGCTGAGAAAACCATTTACCCGCACAGAGATTAATAAATTCTTGAATGTCCATAAATGGCTGTAGGCAAAGATTGATCGCTCTGGAAGAATAGATTATTTATTCTATCCTATACCTAGACCTTGGCCAATTTTTGCAAGGATAAACGGGCCGCTTCGCGCACTTGCGGATGTTCGTCTTTAACCAAAAATTTTAAGGCTGCGATCGTTTTTTCCGCCGGAAGATGGCCTAAAGCTTCCGCTAATCGCTGCCGGATTAACCAGTCATCAGAGTTAACAAAAGTTAAAAGCTTCTCGACGGTTTCCACTGCTTTGATTTCCCCAAGGGCAGCAATAGCGGCCTGTTGAATAACCGCTTCGTTACTATCGAGAGCCGATAATAACACCTGTTTAGCCCGAATATCGCCCAAATTGCCCAAAGCGACGGCGGCACTAAAGCGGACTAACCATTGCGTGTCTTCGTAAAAAGCCCGTTGTAGGGGTTCAAAAGCGCGAATATCTTCTAAATAACCTAAAGCCCCCGCAGCATCGGCGCGAATGCCATAATCGGCATCATTGGCTAACAAATCCACTAGGATAGGAAAGCATTCCTCGGTTTGTTTGACTCCCAAAGCAAAGACAGCCATCGATCGCACCGGTAGCATTTCATCATAAAGGACTTTTTTGATCAAGGGTACAGCTTCCTCCGGCGTCACTTCTCGCAGGGATGCCAAGGCCAACAGACGATCTTTAGAGTTGCTGCTTTCTAACTGGAGGGCAATGGCTTGTGTATCAGGCTTGCTCATTTTTGTCAACCACTTGTAATATTTCTTTAATTCTAACGCAATTCTTGGCAATTCAGAAACGAGAGTGGGGAAAGGATTTCTTGAGGATTTCTTAAGGATTGAGACGAGGGTTGACTTCCTCCAGGGAACTATAATTTAAGTATGGTAATACGATAAATGCTAGGCTTTCTGATAGATTCAGCGGGCGTTGGGTTTCATGCTTCAACCCAACCTACGTTCATCTGATAGATTCAGGAAAAAAATATAAGGACCCACTCCCCTTTAGGTCAGCGAGGTTGAGATTAAAAAAAACAGATAGCCTAGGGCTAATTAGCTTGTCTAGCCGCAACTGCCACACCTAGACAAGCAGGGGGTATTATGGTGAAACATCAAGTTTTTAATACTGGTTCTTTGACTCTAGACACGGAAAAAGAGCAGCTCTTTGTGTCCGTGACTCCAGACTATCAAAAAGGCCCCGGCATTCAACGAGATGGTATAACCTCCCCCAGAATGCAGGATCCTCATGCAGTGCAGGATATAATGTTTCCTCGACTTACTCGAACTGCTATTCCTAGCCTAGACTCTACGACCAATGCTTACGAGCAGAGAGCGGGTACTTGGACACTTTATCATCATCTCAAAGAATTCTGCGCTCAGCGAGGAGAGGATTGGCTAATTATTGGCGCCCAAGGTTGCGGGGATCTAACGATGAATCCGTGGCATCTTGCCTATCTTGGCCCTAATTAAGCTTTTACGCATTTAAGTTACATTGACAGCATTACCCTTATTTTTAAGTTTTCTACTCCATTTAATAATCAATCCCCCTTCATTTAAAAGCTGATTGACTACTTTTTCCAGTTC
>NZ_SFBV01000200.1:0-72502 GCF_007095585.1 Microcystis sp. M_OC_Ca_00000000_C217Col | reverse complement strand
GTTTTAGTTTTTCTATTAAGCTCAACATATATTTAAAAAGTTGGCGGTCACTTCTCATTTTACCTGATAGTGATCGCTTTTACTTTTGATATTCTGATGGGAGAATGAAACAGCCCTACTTGATAAGGGGGGTGTTTGACAGTTAACACCTACCTACTTAATAAACCATCACCGGGTAAATAGCCAGAGATAAAAATTATGAAGGAAAGCACCGTCCCCACCATTAATCTCGCCCCTAAACTCAGACGCGATTTATCTTTATGGAATCCCTTTGATTATCTTTTGCTGTTGTACTGGCTGTTTTATTTTCCCCAAGCAGTGCGCTGGTATGTGGAAACGAGAGACGGCGGCGATAACCATCCCGTACAATTGCGTCTAAGGATTCAGGGTCTTCTCTTAACTGTAATTATCGTTCTAATTATCTGTAGCATAGCAGCAAATTTAGGACTTTCTGTTAATTGGGGGGACGTGCTGTCGGGCGTGGTGTGGGGCGTGGTGTGGTTCGTGGTGGTGTGGGGCGTGGTGTCCGGCGTGGTGTGGGGCGTGGTGTCCGGCGTGGCGTTGGGCGTGGCGTTGGGCGTGCTGTGGGGTGTGGCGTTGGGCGCAATGTCCGGCGTGCTGTGGGGCGTGGTGTCCGGCGTGTTGTGGGGCGTGGTGTCGGGCGTGGTGTTGGGCGTGGATTCGGGCGTGGTGTCGGGCGTGGTGTCGGGCGTGGTGTTGAGCGTGGCGTCGAGCGTGGGGTCGGGCGTGCTGTCGGGCGTGCTGTCGGGCGTGCTGTCGGGCGTGTGGTGGGGCGTGGTGTGGGGCGTGGTGCTTATATTCGCCTTTTTCCGTCCTGATAATTGGCTAATCGGGCTTTTGGCAGGCCCCCAAGGGCGACTTTTTCCCCGTATTACCCTTCTACCGCTGCCGGGGTTAACCTCCACTCTACAACAATGGTTACAGCAAGACTGGGAAACGGCTATTAATAACCTCAATCAATACCTTCGGTACAGCCGCCAGTTTATTCCTGTCCTTGCCGCCGTTAATCGCGTTTTACCGCAATTCCCAGAGGCAGAAATTATCTATCGCGTCTCCCGTCTGGCAGAAAATCCCTCCGATTGGCAATTGTTAAAATATGCGTCGGCGAAACCGTTTTCTTGGTCTGACAGCCAAATCCGTCTAGATACTCCTGCTCGCGCCGCCGCCGCTGGTTTTTGGTATCTTCACCAACAGGACACCGAAAAAGCCGAAACAGCCTTTGCTGTGGTACGTTCCCTCGCCTACGGGGAAGAAATGTATAGCCTCGCCCAAACTTTACACCGGTTTAGTCAGGCAGCAACTCCCGATAGTATCGCTTCCCTGGAGGTTGCCCCCATTGCCGCAGAACCGTCATTACGTCCGCAAACTTGGCAAGCTATCAGCAGTTTAAATCGAGTTATCGCAGAAATAGCTTTAGCACAGAGAAGTTACTCCCAAGAGACTAGAGATCGGATTATCGGGGAATTAAGCGATATAATCGACCGACAGGCTGCCAATTTACCCCTAGCAGAAAAAGCATTAATCCTTTCTATCGCCCAAAAATGGAAAACTTGCTGTTCTTCTAGCTTGTAAGCTAAGACGCATTTAAACCGCTTTTTCTTAGATTAGCCGAATCTCCCCCCCCCTGCCCCTAGGGTTGATTCATAGTAGGGTTGATTCATGAATCAACCCTACCCTGTCAGCCTTGATAAGGGGGGTGTCTGACAGTTTTTAACACCTACCTACTTAGTGCCAGATTAATTTCTTAGCTAGGATAGGCAAGAGGCAGCTGGAAAAAATTCTCCTGTCTCCTGTCACGGCTGCTGGCAGTAAGTAATTTTGCCGGCATCTGATATTCAAACTCAAGCAACTATGTGTCAACTTTTAGGCATGAATTGTAATGTCCCCACGGATATCTGTTTTTCCTTTGAGGGATTTTGTGCGCGGGGAGGAAAAACCGACGAACATCGAGACGGTTGGGGAATTGCTTTTTTTGAGGGTTTAGGTTGTCGAACTTTTATTGATGTTAAACCCTCGATCGCTTCTCCGATTGCGGAATTAATTAAAAACTATCCCATCCATTCTACCAATGTTATCGCCCATATTCGCAAAGCTACCCAAGGAGAAATTAAACTAGAAAACTGTCATCCTTTTCAGCGGGAATTGTGGGGAAAATATTGGGTTTTTGCCCATAATGGTCATTTAGAAAATTTCTCACCGGCTGCGGGAGATTTTTATCAACCGGTTGGGGACACGGATTCGGAAAGAGCTTTCTGTTTAATTCTTAATACCCTGCGAGAGAGTTTTCCCCAGGGCAAACCTTCCCTAGAACAACTCTATCAAGTCCTGAAAACTATCACAACCTCTATCGCTTGTCAAGGTATTTTTAATTATCTTTTATCCGATGGTGAACATTTTTTTGCCCATTGTTCAACTAAATTAAGCTATATAATCCGTCAATATCCTTTTGCCGCTGCTCATTTAATTGATGAAGATGTGAGCGTTGATTTTCAAGCTTTAACCAGTCCGAGCGATCAAGTGGCAATAATTGCCACTACTCCCTTAACTGATAATGAAGTTTGGACACCGATTAATTCAGGAGAATTATTAGTTTTTCAGGAGGGCGCAGCAATTTTAAGTTAATCTTACCAGTGGTCACTTTGTCGAGATTTTTCTAGGTCAATTAACTGAGTTTTTAACCCTAACCAATCTAATTGATTGGCAAGGCAATCTGACCTAATTTTCCCCGCTTCTAGATAAATGACTCGCTCGGCAAATTCCTCTAACAAATCCAGTTGATGATTGACCATAATTATCGTCATTGAACTTTGATTGTTTAATACTTCTAATAACCTGGTGGCCGTGCCTGTATCTAGAGCAGAGGTGGGTTCATCTAATAACAATATGCTCGGTTCTAACTGCAAAGCTCTGGTAATTGCCACTAATTGTCTTTGTCCTAAAGATAATTCTAACTCCCCGCGCTCAAACCACTGTTGAGGAATTTTTAATAGGGATGTCCAATGGTCAATTCTCTGATTAATTTCGGCAGGTGTAAGTTTTTTTAATTGCAAAGGATAAGCGAGAGCATCTCGAACAGTCATCCCTAATAATTTCGACTCTTGTGGCAATAAAACTATCTGTTGTCGCAGGGAAATAACCGGTATTTCCCTAATCGATTTACCTTGAAAATAAATATTTCCCGTGCTTGGTTCCTGCAAACGATTTAACAATCGCAAAAGAGTCGTTTTTCCTGCCCCAGATGCTCCGACAATAGCTAACTTTTCCGCCGATTTCACGCCAAAATTAAGATCTTCTAACAGATAAGCACTGCCCCGTCGGATAGCTAAATTTACTTGCTGTAGTTCTAAAATCAAGATCGGTCTTTTCCTTACTTAGTTCAAATTTATTATATAATAAAAATAGCCCAATGAGTTCGGCAGGTATTCCCCATGGTTAGTCAAGTTAACAAAAACGAGATTATCTATCCTGAGAGCGACGGTAAACCGATGGCAGATAATACTAAACAATTTAACTGGATAGTAACGATTAAGCAGAATCTCGACTGGTTATATATCGATGATCCCCAGGTATTTGTAGCGGGGGATCTGTTATGGTATCCCGTGGAAGGCCAGCCGAAAATTGCCGCCGCTCCTGATACGATGGTAGTATTGGGCAGACCGAAAGGCGATCGAGGTTCCTACAAACAATGGCAAGAGGATAATCTTGCTCCTCAAGTTGTCTTTGAGATTCTTTCTCCCAGTAACACCTCCATCGAAATGGCCAAAAAATTGCTATTTTATGATCGCTATGGAGTCCAGGAATACTACGTCTATGATCCCGATGATAATACTCTAGAAGCTTGGCAGCGAATTGGTGACAGTTTAGACAGTGTTAGTGAGGTTAATAATTGGGTGAGTCCCCGTTTAGGCATTCGTTTTGACTTAACCGACGAGTTAAAAATTTATCGTCCTGATGGCACTCAATTTTTGTCCTACAGCGAAATTAATCAACTACTGGAGCAGGAAAAGCAACGGGCTGAAAATGAACGCCAACGGGCAGAACAGGCCAATCAGCAGTTAGTAGAAATGGAGGCAAAACTGCAAAAATATCGTCAACTTTTTGGAGAATTACCTAACTAGGGTTTGCTGAATAAATGTGAAATATAGACGAGGTAAGGGGTTTGGTGGCCTGTTTGGCGAAGCAGCTGCAAGATTTTCAAGCTAGTGACTCAAAAACGGGAGCATCTTGATCGGCGATTGCGTCCTGTAGGGGCGAAGCATTCGGGCAATAACTTATTGCTGAAACCGTAGATTTTCTATCCGAATGCTTCGCCCCGATTTTTTCAGCCAGCCCTAACTAGCGAAGGGAGTATAACAAAAAAAGAGGACTGGTTAGTCCTCTTAACAAGATTAGTTTTCGCTAAATGTTAAACACAGAATGATTGCCAGGCCTAGTAGGCTAGACCCATACTGCGGGTGGTTTCTGCTCCGAGATAAACCCGAATGCTTAGGAAATCCGTCGGACAAGCGGTTTCGCAACGTTTGCAACCAATACAGTCTTCCGTGCGGGGGGAAGAGGCAATCTGGGCAGCTTTACAGCCATCCCAGGGGACCATTTCCAGCACGTCGAGGGGACAAGCCCGAACGCATTGGGTGCAACCGATACAGGTATCGTAAATTTTAACGCTATGAGACATTGAATTATGACTCCTTACCGAGTGTTCTCCATGTTAAATTTCGGGTTTATCGGTTAGTTTACCTTACAGCGATCTGTTCATCGCTCGATCGGTGACATAACTTTAAACTCTGTAACACTTGGGGCCAAATGGCGATCGCTAGTCAGGGATCGGGCAATTCTAAAATAGCCTTAAAGAATTGCTTGCCGGGGTTACGGGGGGAACCGAAAAAGGTAATCTGGATCGCAAGATAATTTATTTCGTTTGCCAGTATGACAGAAATAGCGATCGAATCAGTCCTACAGGAAAATCGGCTGTTTCCTCCCAGTGCCGAATTTTCTCAGAATGCCACAATTAAAAGCTTTGAAGAATACCAGCAACTCTACGCCAAAGCCAAGGCCGATCCCCCGGCTTTTTGGGCCCAATTAGCCGAAAAAGAATTACATTGGTTTGAAAAATGGTCAGAGGTTCTTGACTGGCAGCCCCCCTTTGCTAAATGGTTCGTCAACGGCAAGATTAATATTTGTTACAACTGTATTGACAGACATCTCACCACCTGGAGACGTAATAAAGCCGCCATCATCTGGGAAGGAGAACCGGGGGACAGCCGCACCATTACCTACGAACAGTTACACCGAGAAGTGTGTCAATTTGCCAACGCTTTAAAGGAATTAGGCGTTAAAAAAGGCGATGTGGTCGGAATTTATCTGCCGATGATTCCCGAAGCGGCCATCGCTATGTTAGCCTGTGCCAGAATTGGTGCGCCCCACAGTGTAGTTTTTGGGGGATTTAGTGCCGATGCTTTGCGCGAGCGTCTTAATGATGCGACTGCTAAGGTGGTAATCACTGCCGATGGTGGTTTCCGCAAGGATAAAGTCGTTGCCCTCAAGGAACAGGTAGATCTGGCTCTAGCCGATAATAGCGCCCCCAGTGTGGAAAAAGTTCTCGTTGTTCAGCGCAGCAAGGAACCAATCAATATGGTTGCCGATCGCGATTACTGGTGGCATGATCTACAAAAACAGGTATCTGCTAATTGTCCGGCCGAACCGATGGATAGTGAAGATATGTTATTTATCCTCTATACCAGTGGTTCCACCGGCAAACCGAAAGGAGTCGTCCACACCACCGGCGGTTATAATCTCTACACCCATGTCACCAGCAAATGGATTTTTGACCTAAAAGACACCGATGTTTACTGGTGTACTGCCGATGTGGGTTGGATTACCGGCCATAGTTATATCGTTTACGGACCCCTTTCTAATGGTGCAACGACGGTAATGTATGAAGGGGTTCCCCGTCCCTCTAATTTAGGCTGTTTTTGGGATGTAATCGAGAAATATCGCGTTAATATCTTTTATACTGCTCCCACTGCTATCCGCGCTTTTATCAAAATGGGTGAAGACATCCCCAATAGCCGGGATTTATCCTCTTTGCGCTTACTGGGAACCGTGGGAGAACCGATTAACCCGGAAGCGTGGATGTGGTATCACCGGGTTATCGGTAAGGAAAAATGTCCGATTGTCGATACTTGGTGGCAAACGGAAACCGGGGGAATTATGATTACTCCCTTACCCGGGGCAATTGCCACCAAACCGGGGTCAGCAACCCTCCCTTTTCCCGGTATTATCGCCGCAGTGGTGGACCTAGAGGGCAATCCCACCCACGCGAATGAGGGGGGTTATCTGGTGGTCAAACATCCCTGGCCCGGTATGATGCGAACAGTCTATAAAAATCCCGATCGCTTCCGCAATACCTACTGGGAACAGATCGCCCCCAAAGATGGCCAATATCTCTATTTTGCTGGGGATGGTAGTCGTCAGGACGAGGACGGTTATTTCTGGGTAATGGGGCGCGTTGATGACGTAATTAGCGTTTCTGGCCACCGTTTAGGGACTATGGAGATCGAATCAGCTTTAGTATCTCATCCTGCGGTAGCAGAGGCGGCTGTGGTGGGACGGCCGGATGAAATTAAAGGGGAAGAAGTCTATGCTTTTGTGACTCTGGAGGGACATTATGAAGCGAGTCAGGAGTTAGCGCAAGCATTAAAGGATCACGTTGTCAAGGAAATTGGCATTATTGCTCGACCGGGAGAAATCCGTTTTACCGATGTACTGCCAAAAACGCGATCGGGTAAAATTATGCGTCGTCTCTTGCGAACTTTAGCATCAGGTCAAGAGATTTCTGGTGATACTTCTACTCTAGAAGATCGATCGGTTTTGGACAAATTGCGCCAAGGTGCCTAATTTAATTGCCGGTTTTTCCTAGTAGTTAGGGTGAGGAATGAGAGCTAATCTTATCTCACTCTAACGGGAGTGATGATCGGTGAACATATTTGCTCAAGCAGCAAATCTATAGCTAATAATAATCCTGTTTGAAAGGTATAGGAGAATGGGAAGTGGGGAGTCGGTCGTCAATACCAAATTAGCTCATAAGCTCTCTTAATTTTTTGTGTGATAAGTTTAGATTATCTGGAAGCGATCAATCTTTGTGTCCTTTGTGTCTTTGTGGTTCGTTCCAGTTGATCTCGCGTAGCGAGCGCGTTGCGACCGCCAGCAGGAATGTATCCTATAATATATTTTACCCACCGAACCCAAGAGAGCCGATCATACTTCATGTTTATAAGAAAGGCTATAATAATAAAAATAAGAGCAAATTGAAATTATAGGAGTTTAATCAATGACCACCACCACTGCTACGGATAATGATTTAAAAAGACTAGAAGATTTAATCCTCAATGGACAGAAGATAATCGAACATCGATTCAACGAGATCGACAATCGACTGACTACCATGGACAATCGACTGACTACCATGGACAATCGACTCACCACCATGGACAATCGACTCACTACCATGGACAATCGACTCACTACCATGGAAACTCGACTGATTGAGGTGGACAATCGACTCACTACCGTGGACAATCGACTCACTACCGTGGACAATCGACTCACTACCATGGAAACTCGACTGATTGAGGTGGACAATCGACTCACTACCGTGGACAATCGACTCACTACCGTGGAAACGCGACTCACTACCACGGAAACTCGACTGATTGAGGTGGACAATCGATTGAAGGTGATCGAGAATGGACAAGCGGAAATAAAAGCTGATGTCAAAAATCTTCAAAAAGATACTACCGATTTAAAGATTGAACTCACGGAAGTTAAAGGTGATATTAAAACTCTTGATAGTAAATTTGATGACATGAATAAACGCTTAGAGAAAGTCGAAGGAACCCAAAAAAATCAAATTTGGACATTGATAACTGTCTTAAGTGGTTCCCTACTAGCCGTGGGATTTAGAAGTTTTTTTATCAACAATAATCCCTAATCTCAGCAAGAGAATTGCTATAATTTGCTCACTAAAACAATGAAAAGCGATCGCCTAATTCTCCGTCCTTGGCAACTACCCACAGACAAAGAGTCTTTTTTTCAGATCTATCAAAATTCCGAAGTCACTTATTTTTTACCGAGAATTCGTCAGTTAGCCACGGATATTGAGAGTTTAAATGCCCATTTTTCCGAAAGATTACCAACTGTTCGTAATCAAGGTAATGGCAGCGATTGGTGGGCAATGATCGATCGAAAAAATAATCAGATTATCGGTTCGATAATTTTACAGAATTTACCCGATAACTACGGTTATCCTACCCCAGATAGCGAAATTGGTTGGCATTTACGACGCGATTATTGGGGACAAGGATACATAACCGAAGCGGCTAAAGTTATTCTAGAATACGGCTTAATCACCTTACAATTGCCGATTATCTACGCAGTGGTTAATCCCGATAATTATCGCTCAATTCGTGTCACCGAAAGATTAGGAATGCAATCAATGGGATTAACGAATAAATACTACGACACTGAAGCACTTTTATTCTCGATCGAAGCTTAAAGTTCATTAATAATTATTGATTGTTTCTTATTTTATGGATGCTGTGGTGGTCATGCTAAACCCATTCTTGCTCAAAAAGCAAAAAGGGAAATATATTCCCTTTTTCTAGCTTTTATGGACCCAGATCCTAAACCGCTTCGGGTTTAACACCTCTTTGGTCGAGAACTTTCTGTAATTCAGCTTCGTCGGTTTTGGTCAAAGAAGTACGTAACACTTTACCTCCGTAGGGGGCCACTTCATCGAGGACCTTATCGGGGGTAACTTTTTGGACGAGAACAAAGAGAGCAGAGGTACTGGGCTGCAGGGTTTCTCCCAATTCGCGCATAAAATTGTCATCCACACCGATATCACTTAAAGCACCTCCCAAAGCGCCACCAGCAGCACCGAGGACGGCCCCTAATAAAGGGGATAAAAAGAGCATTCCGATTAATAATCCCCAGAAACTGCCACTAGCGGCTCCTGCTGCCGTTAAATTGACCGCTTGCTTGAGTTTAATCTGGCCATCTTTGTTTTTAACCACTACGGCAGCATCTTCTAACTCGATGAGATGTTCCTGTTGCAGTTTAGCCAAAGTTAAACGAACTTCTTCTGCTTTAAATTCGTCCTCATAGGCGATGACAAATAGATCAGCCATAGTTTTTCCTCGATTATTAGTAAATAAAACCTTTATACACTACTTTTGCCGGATTAAAAAGTTTGAGGTATCGGAGAATACCGAAAACCCATGGGGATTAGGTGTCATAGATACGCGCTTCAAAAGCATCGGGATTTTCTTGACAGTATTCCTCAAAATAGGTTTTTTCTGGTTTTTTAGCGCGTTGGTGTGCCAATTCTGCCTGTAATTCCTCAACAACATCCCAAGCTGCGGCACAATCGGGAGAATTTCCCCCTTTTTCAGCACAGACTGCCCGGGCAATATCTCTAGCTTTGATAATCTCCGCTTCTAAATCAAGACTGCGGGGCTTTTCGACAGCGTTACCTTTATGGAGGATATCACTAACAGAGATAACACCGAGCAAACCGCCTTTAATTACCGGTGCGAAACGAATACCGGTATTAGCAAATAAGCGGGCCACATATTCAACCCCGAGGTCGGGATTAATCACGATGCAGGGTTTGCTCATCACTTCATAGACGCGCACTTTTTGCGGATCTTGACCGAAAGCGACGACTTTATAGACAATATCGGTTTCGGTGATAATTCCGTAAGCATCCTCATCGTGACGGCGATCAACAATGAGAGTTCTAATGTTCTTTTCTCTCATCAATTGCACCGCTTTGGCAACGGTTTCAGAACCTTTAATCTTGGCCACCTCCGTGGTCATAATTTCAGCTGCTTTCATAGTCATATTTGGAGAAGTTAAGTTGTGCCTTTGTTATTTTAAGACATAAACTGACCCCTAATACTAACGGCTGACGGCTAAAAAACCGCTCCCTGATTAACGCCATTCCACCAGTTGTCGTTCTTGGACAACCAAACCATATACTGTCTCGGTTTGACGGGCTAAATTCGCCCAATGAAAGCGTTTTTCTAGGTCTTCGTAGGCGTTATTAGCTAATTCGTGGGCGTATTCGGGATGATTTAAAACCTCCAAAATGCCCCAAGCGAGGGAATCGGGATTATTGACCCGGGTGACAATTCCCGTTTGACCATGACGGACAACTTCGGGAAAACCGCAGGTATCGGAAACTACCACGGGAACCCTAGCGGCGAAACTTTCCAGGGCGACAATGCCAAAAGGTTCGTAAAGACTGGGAAAAACGGCACAATCGGCCACGGTTTGGAAGCGATCGAGGTTTTCATCGGACATAAAGCCCGTAAAATAACAATGATGCCAGATACCGAGATGCCAAGCCTGTTGTTTAAGTTTGTCGGTATTGCCGCCACCGATAATCACAAATTTAGTTTTAGCCTCGGTCTGAGCGAGGACTTTTGGGGCAGCGTTGAGTAACACCGAAACCCCCTTTTCAAAGGTCATGCGCCCGACATAATAGACGATTTTTTCGTGATCTTCGGCATATTGACGACGAAAAGCTCGGTAATCAAAGTTAGGGTCTCTTTGCTTTTTCTCGGCCCGAATACCGTTATAAACCACATCGATCTTATCCCAGGGTGCGCCCAAAGCCCGATGGACTTCATGACGCATATAGCCGGTACAGACGATAACGCGCCAAGCATTATAGACGAGGGTTCCCTCTTTGCCGGCGATATAGCGTTGGGTGTCGGTGTGCAGTCCGTTATAACGTCCGTATTCCGTGGCGTGAATAGTGGCAATCAGGGGGATTTTAAAGAGATGTTTCATGGCAATGGCCGCATCCCCTACTAACCAATCGTGGGCATGAACAAGGTCAAATTTTCCGTATTCGGCGATTAGTTTGCCGCCCTGTTGCCCCATGCTGTTATTCATGTTGACCACCCAATGGAAAAAGTCATTGCCGGGGGGGACGGGGACGCGGTGGATGTGAATGCCTTCGACCAGTTCGTAACTGGGGGCCTGACCGAATTCGATCGTGATTAAATGGACTTCATGACCGAGTTTGACGATTTCGGGATAGAGTTCAGCGACATGACGGGCGATACCGCCCACTAATCGCGGTGGAAATTCCCACGCCAACACTAAAATCCTCATTTTTCCCTAACCTCGACCTGATTTAAGCTGGTAAGTAATCATGACATCCCCATGGTATCTATTTTGGCTCTGGTTTCTTCCTCTAATTGCCACTCTCCCTGCGCCAGTCTTGAGAGGATTTCTTGTCGCCACTTGCTTAATTGTTCCTGAAAAGCGGCCGTTTGTAGATCGTTGCGCCAGAAAATTAGGGCCGATTCGCCAGTTTGCGGATAATAATTTTTACGCTCTCCAGCGATGCGGAAGCCAAAATGCTCGTAGAGCGCGATCGCTGACTGGTTCGATACCCTCACCTCTAGCGTAGCCCTTTCCAGTTGTCTTTGTACAGCTTTCTCAAGCAGTTTGTAGAGAAGCAGTTTTCCTAATCCTTGTCTTTGATAGTCGGGATAAATTGCCAGGAGGGTAATATGCGCTTCTTCGAGAATTGCCCAAGAACAAGCTAATCCGATTAGGGTTTCGTCCTCCCCGTCCAGGGTAAGAATTAATAATTCACTGTTGGGGCTGTTTAATTCCCGTTGATATCCCGATAACGTCCAGATACCGCCGAGACTGGTGCGATCAAGTGCTACCATGGCGGCAAGATGTGGGGATTTTGGGGTTTTAAGCTGGATTTTTGGCATTTATCGGGGAACGCGAGCGGGGAACGGGAGAGGGGTGTGGGGTGTGGGGAGTTTTCTCAGTTAACTGATAACTGATCACTGATCACTGATCACTGATCACTGATCACTGATCACTGACTCCTAACCCAATAGTAGATGTGGGATTTTTGCAGGAGTTCTATTTTCTGACAAATATAAGCAAAAGTTATTTATTGACTGCAAAAACTTGAGAATATTTAAATTAACATTCCGCAATATTTATAAATTCTTAAGAATTAATTGAGAAAGATTTTTATTTAACAACGATGTTATCATAGTTACAGCGATTTTACTGAATTTCATAATGGGTTATTCTATGCTTTTTTGGGCAGCAATGGTTGAAACCTTTGCCACACCTAGAAGGTAATCCCAATTAAGACGGTTAAATCAGTCAATTTCACCCACAACGATGATCTTTTTTTTGTGTAGTTTTATTGCAAAAAAAAAGTTTTTTTGACAAAAAGCACAAAGTATGATAATAAACAACGTATTTCTGGCTGCGAGTAATTATTAAACCTCTTGCATAATTAATTTTTCAGGGTTCAAAATGTGGAAACTAGGTCTATACTGATAGAATATCCGCAAAATAGTCCTAAAAGTCTTTCCCAGTAAACATTTCACGATTCCATAAGCAAAAATTATCACACAAAGTCGAGAAGAGCCGATTAAATGGCATAAAGTGTGTAAATAGACCATTTAACTGATTATTATTCATTTTTAATTCTCCTGACTACTGACTACTGACTACTGACTCCTAACCCTAGCAACAATTTTTGGTTTTTACAAAAGGTCTATTGTAGAGGAGGAAAAGGGAGAGGGGAGAGGGGAGAAAAGCTGACGGCTTCAAGATCAGTGATCACTGATCACTGAAACATCACCCATCTTAAGTAGGGAGGCACAATTATTTGTAGGATGGGTTAGTGGTAGCGTAACATAATCGGGCGTTGGGTTTCATGCTTCAACCCAACCTACGTTCTGATCACTGAAACATCACCCATCTTAAGTAGGGAGGCACAATTATTTGTAGGATGGGTTAGTGGTAGCGTAACATAATCGGGCGTTGGGTTTCATGCTTCAGCCCAACCTACGTTCATCTCCCGTCTCGGAGTCTCGGAGTCTCGGAGTCTCGGAGTCTCGGAGTCTCGACTAGGAAATTAATTTTGCACGACTACTTAACATTTCCCCAGTATTCTCAAAATCGAATAGTATAGATTGAAATAAATCAATGTACGCAAACCTATGGATGGCAGCTTAATCCTGTTCAATATTCTCAATCCGCCGGTTTTGTTCTTTTTCTTAGGAATGCTGGCAGTATTTTTTAAATCCGACCTAGAGATTCCCCAACCACTGCCTAAACTCTTTTCTCTCTATCTGTTGATGGCGATTGGTTTCAAGGGAGGTTATGAACTAGCGGAAAGTGGCATCAATAACCAAATTGCTTTAACTTTGATTGCCTCTGTGGTTATGGCTTGCATCGTTCCCATTTACACTTTCTTTATCCTGAAAATTAAACTCGATAGTGCCAATGCAGCAGCGATCGCAGCAGCCTATGGTTCCATTAGTGCCGTTACTTTCATCACCGCCAGTTCTTTTTTAGAAAAACTTCATATTTCCTATGGCGGTCACATGGTAGCGGCCTTAGCTTTAATGGAATCGCCGGCGATTGTAGTGGGTTTAATCCTGGTGCGAGTCTTTAAAGAGAAAAATGGCGAAGAAGAAGCGTTTTCTTGGTCAAAGGTTCTACATGAAGCCTTTTTAAATGGTTCGGTATTTCTCTTAGTCGGTAGTGTTGTTATTGGTATGCTCACGGGGGAAAGAGGCTGGGAAAAATTACAACCTTTCACTCAAGGGATTTTTTATGGTGCTTTAACTTTCTTTCTCCTAGATATGGGATTAGTGGCTGCGAAAAGAATTCGAGAATTAGGCAAAACTGGTTCTTTTCTCATCGGTTTCTCGGTGTTCATTCCCGTCATCAATGCTATGGTGGGGATTCTCATCGCTAAGGTTCTCGGATTTGAACAGGGCAATGCTTTATTATTCGCTGTTTTGTGTGCCAGTGCCTCTTATATTGCTGTTCCTGCGGCCATGAGAATGACTGTTCCTGAAGCTAATCCTAGTTTATACGTTTCTATGGCCTTGGCTTTAACTTTTCCTTTCAATATCATCATCGGTATTCCTCTGTACCTAGAGATGATCAAAATCATTGGCTGTGGAGTCTAAAAGGCCCGGCGGTTTTTAAATAATTCCTGTCAAAATTGTTCTCTTTCACTTGTCCCTTTTTTACTGAACTACCATGCTTGAATCCCCCCATCCTTCCCTACAAACTGTCAAAAAAGTGGACATAATTGTTAGTCATGCTTTTCTGGAAGAAACCTTAAGCGTTCTTGATGTTGTCGGAGTTTCCGGTTATACCGTCTTTGGCAATGCTTCGGGAAAAGGCGATCGAGGTTTATCCTGTGATGACTTCGATTGTGATTACAGTGGTAGCTATATTATGACGGTTTGTAATAGTGACGAACAACTTGGTCGTCTGATCGATAAAATTCAGCCTATTTTAAAAAAAGCTGGCGGAATTTTTGTGGTGACTACGGCCCAATGGCTAACTCATTAGACCTCTTGTAAAAATCAAAAATTGTCGTAAGTAGGGAGGCACAATTATTTGTAGGATGGGTTAGCGGTAGCGTAAACTATGCGGGGGTTGGGTTTCATGCTTCAACCCAACCTACGTTCATCTTATATTTAATTCCCCCACCTACTTAGTTAATTAGGAGTCAGTGGTCAGGAGTCAGCAGTCAGGAGAACGATCTTTTCCGGTTTAGAATTTATCTGTATCTGGTCTGGGGCCAACAGCGCCAGCAGGATTAACAAAAAGATTACCCCCAGCTTCATTTTGGAAGATACAATCGATTTTCGGTTTGCCTTCCAAGGGGCCGGTATAACCAAAGGTATTCATCCGGTTTTTACAACTTTGTACCTGCTGTCCATCGACTAATTTTTGTTGTTCTAAAATTGACCAGTTATTGCGTCGCAAAACGCAACCGGGTTGCATGACTGGTTGGGTGACAAAAACATTAAAGGGGTTAAGGGTGACATAAACCCGCAAATCGGTGACAATGGCACTGGCCCCAAATTGCACGCATAATTCCGCATTGGGGGCGCTGCGATCAATTACTTCCCGGGAGGCGACGTTTTCGGGGCTAAAATTGGCAGTAGAACTGAATACCAGACCGAGACCCACTCCTAGTACAAAAATACCACCAATCAGGGCAATCATGGCATAGTTCAATTTTGCCAATAGGCCACCGGGGGACGAAGCGCGGGAGTCATCGCCATAGGAGCGGTCATAATCACGATCACGCGATCGAGGAGGAGTATAACGGGGTCTTCTATTCATAGAAATTTCTTTTCTGGCTGCTATGGCGGTCAGTCGTTAGCTATTAGCTTATCATTGTTCTATCCTAGCAACCCGGGGGATAACCGACAGGATAGGTCTGGTATAGGGCTATATCGTTTTTTTTGGGGTTAGTATGCTATGGTGGATCACTAAACAGAGTAAGTCAGCCTAATCCAAGTTTCTATGCTAGATATTAGCTAGACAAATTCGGAGCGGAGGAACCATATTTGGGGGCGTATTTCTAGATTTTTTAGCCTAGAAAAGGATATCTCTCTATCCTAGCCCGTCAGCTAACTTCGTAGGCGTGGGGGGGAAGACTGAAACATCACTACATTCCTAGCAATGTCTTGATCGGTTCAGTTATGTCACTGGGACTACTTGATAGTCATAACTCAAAGGAGACATTGTTTATGGGGATTTTCATGTTAGATTACCGATCGCAACAATTTTAAGATTTTCCGTAGATAACCATATTTTCTATGAGTTTGCTGTACATTCTTTGGGCAAACTTTTAGTCCTATCGAGAAACCGAAAGTAAAAACAGGATCAAAAATGCTGGAATCTTTACCAATGTGGATTGCTGCGATGACTTTTGTTGCAGTCATTGTGGTTATTATGTTCGAGTGGCTTCATATTACCGTAGCGGCTTTACTGGGGGCTTTAATCTTAGTTTTTACCCATATCATGACTCTCCAGGAAGCGGTGGGTTATATCAGTCGCAGTTATGGCACTCTTGCCCTATTTTTTGGGGTGATGGTATTAGTGAGAGCCTTTGAACCAACGAAAATTTTTGATTATTTAGCAGCACAAATGGTGCTTTTAGCCAAGGGACAGGGCAAATTATTACTAATAGGAATTGTTGCTATTACTACCCCGATCTGTGCGGTATTGCCCAACGCCACCACGGTGATGTTGTTAGCACCTTTAATTCCCCCATTGGCACAGGATATAGGTGTGGATTTTGTGCCGCTCTTAATCCTGATGGTTTTCGTGGCTAACAGTGCGGGATTATTAACTATTGTTGGTGATCCTGCTACTTATATCGTCGGTGATTCTATTAATATAACCTTCATGGAATACCTACAGCGTTTGAGTTTAGGTGGTGCGCTGGCAGTAATTACCATTCTGCTTATGTTACCTTGGTTATTCCCCAAAATCTGGCGGACAAAATTCGAGCATTTAGAAGACTTACCCCATCCGCAAATTAATCATCCGCGCGTCCTAGCTCTGGGGGGAATTATCGTCTTTTTAGTCTTATTTTTATTCGTGGTCGGTGAATCTTTTCCCGTACCTATTGCTCCTGCTGCCGTTGCTCTGATGGGGGCAGCTTTAGCCCTACTTTTAGCCCAGCAATCGAAGATAGATACGGTGCATAATATTCTCCGAGATGTGGACTGGAGTACCCTATTATTTTTCATGTCAATTTTTGTCCTAATTGGCGGCTTAGAAAAAACTGGGGTAGTTAATAGTGTATCGGGATTTCTGGCGATAATTTTAGGCAAAAATATCTTTTTAGGTTCTCTAGTCTTGCTGTTTTTTGTCGGTTTTGTTTCCAGTGTCGTTCCGAATATTCCCCTAGTGGTGGCCATGGTTCCACTACTGAAACAGTACCTTGTTAATGTTAATTTAGTCGGGACGGAGGTTCTTTCTCCCGATTATGCCGGTTCTTTTCCCCCGGAAGTTTTACCGCTTTTCTATGCGATGATGTATGGAGCCACCCTAGGAGGTAATGGTACTTTAGTGGGGGCTTCTTCTAATATTGTCGCCGCCGGCATCGCCGAACAACACGGGGGCAAAATTACTTTTCATACCTTCCTGCGCTACGGTTTACCAGTGATGTTTACTCAGTTAGTCGTCTCGGCTATGTATATGTTAGTTTTCTTTGTCTAGTCTATCTCCGGGGGGATTAATGTTAAGTCCGTTTAAGATTGACAAGAACGTTAACATCGATTAACATTCTCCTATCGTGCTAGATAATCTGGATTGAGCGGCGATCGTGAACAAAAAAATCTCTGTTTTAGCACCAGATTTATCCGGTGGTGGTGGCACAAGAGTCTATTTGATTGCTCAAGTCTTGCAACAGCTAAACTGTCAGGTGACGGTTTATGGTCCGATTTTTGGCCGGGAAATCTATCCCACCCCACCGGGGAATTTACCCCTGGTATCGGTCAAAGGCAATAATTATCCCCAGTTTTTTGGCCAGATCAAAACTTTACTCGATCGCCTCTCCGGAGAGATTATCTACGCGGTTAAACCCCGTCCCACCAGTTTCGGCATCGGTTTACTGAAACGTTTTTTTTCCCCACGTCCCCTAATTCTCGATATTGACGATTGGGAAATGAGTTGGTTTGGTGGCGATCGATGGTCCTATCGTCCTTATCCTCGACAATTAGCTAGGGATATCCTCAAAAAAAATGGTGCGCTTAGGGACCCGAATCACCCTCTCTATCTGCATTGGATGGAAAATTTAATTAACCGCGCTGATGCGGTGACGGTTAATAATCAATTTTTGCAAAAGCGCTATGGGGGGATTTATTTACCGAATGGCAAGGATACGCAACTTTTCGATCCCAATCTCTACGATCCTGTCGCTTGTCGTCAAAAATACGGTTTATCCGCGTATAAAGTCTTAATGTTCCCGGGTACAGCTAGACCCCACAAAGGTTTAGAAGATGTCTTAATCGCTTTAGATAAAATTGCTGATCCTGATTTTAAATTGGTGGTGGTCGGTGGTCGCCAAATCGGGGATGGTTATCTGGATAGCTTGCTAGAAAAAGGTCAACCTTGGTTAATTCATTTACCTGCTCAACCGCTCGATCGAATGCCGGAAGTTGTGGCCGCTGCTCATGCTATTATCGTTCCCCAGAGGGATGAAGCCACGGCTAACGCCCAATTTCCGATTAAACTCACCGATGGTATGGCGATGGCTAAACCGATTATTTCCACTAAAGTGGCAGATATTCCCGAAATTTTAGCTGATATTGGCTATTTAGTCGAACCTAGATCGCCAGAGCAACTAGCTGTCATAATTAGAGAAGTTTTTAATCATCTCGACTCGGCTAATGCACGAGGACTAAAAGCGAGAGAGCGCTGTATCGCCTCCTACAGTACCACCGCCATGGCGACAACTCTCTCTGGCATAATTACTTCTCTGGAAGGGAAATATTAGTTGACCGTTGACTATTTACTTTATTACTTATAGCGATGAATCCTCAGCAAATTCTGCTTAAATATACGCTTAAACACTGGATATTAGTGGTTTCCAGTATTGTTATCGGCTTTGCCAGTACCATATTTAATGGGGTGGGAGCTATTTTAGTTATCCCCTTACTAATTTCTTTTATTAATCCCGAAAATGATATCTTAAAAAATGCCCCCGAAATTATAAAAAAGCTGCTCTCAGTTTTCGAGTTTTTCTCGGTCGATACTCGTTTTTTCTGGATGTTTGCGGCGATATTATTGATTTTAATTCTCAAGCACATTACCAATTTTGTCAGTAATTTGCTAGGCACTTACTTGTCTTTAATTATGGCAAAAGATATGCGAATTGATTCAGTTATTCTGCTGCTAGAAGTGGATATAGATTATTATGTAAAAAGTAAAATAGGAGATATTTTTAATCGTTTCATGTCGGAGATTAATCGGGCTGTAGCATCAATTAGAAATTACATAAACCTGATTAAGATTATCGCTACAGCTTTCATGTACTTAGCTATTTTATTATCAATTTCTTGGCAATTAACTATTCTTTCAAGTGTTTTGGGTGGCTTTTTAGGTCTGCTTAATCAATACTTTGTCAAGAGATCGAAAAAGTTTGGAGAGATTATCACCGTAACGGCTAAACAGCAAACTAATAAACTGTTGGAACTGTTAACGGGAATTCGTCTAATTAAAGCGGTAGGCAATGAAAGATACGAATTAGAATCTATTGTGGAAGATATCGAAGCCCGGGAGAAAGCGGGTTTAGATGCCCAGACTAATAATGCTGTAATCGCTCCGCTCAATGAGATCGGTGGGGTAATTATTATTGCTTTAATTATCATTGCTGGTCGTTATCTTTTTAATGAACAACTGCAAGCTTTAGCGACAATTTTATTAACCTATCTCTATGTACTTTTCCGGGCCTTGCCGATAGTTAGTCAAATTAACAGTGCTAGGAGTAGTCTATTGGGTGATATTTCCGCAGTAGAGGTGGTAGCGGATTTTCTCATTCGAGAGAATAAACCATTTATGAGCAATGGCTCTATTCCCTATCAAAGATTAGAGACAGGTATTCATTTTGATAACGTCCAATTTTCCTATCCTGGTCATCAAGAATTAGTTCTCAAGGGCATCGATCTGTGGATTCCAAAAGGAAAAATGATCGCTCTTGTTGGTGCTTCGGGGGCGGGAAAATCGACAATTGCTGATTTATTACCACGCTTTTATGATCCTACAGCTGGGAGGATTCTTTTTGACGGTCAAGATTTACGGGATTATGAGATCAAATCTCTGAGAAAAGCCATGGGAATAGTCAGTCAAGACACTTTTCTCTTTAATAATTCTCTCCGTTTTAATATTGCCTACGGATTAAGCGATGTTAGTGATGCAGAAATTGTAGCAGCGACAAAAAGGGCGAATGCCTACGAGTTTATCTGCAAACTGCCGGAAGGACTGGATACGGAAATTGGCGATCGGGGAGTGAGACTTTCGGGGGGACAAAAACAAAGATTAGCGATCGCTCGTGCCTTACTGCGAGAGCCGGATATTCTCATTCTCGATGAAGCCACCAGTGCTTTGGATACAATTTCTGAGCGTTTAGTACAGGAAGCGATCGATGAACTCTGTCGCGAGCGGACTACTCTTGTGATCGCTCACCGTCTTTCCACTGTTCAAAAAGCCTATCAAATTGTGGTGCTAGACAAGGGAAAAGTGGCAGAAATCGGCAATCATGAGGAATTATTAGCTCAAGGTGGTCATTATGCCCGTTTACACGCTCTGCAATTTAGTGATAGCAAAGAGGCCGACTCTAAGAATAGGGAAGATGAGCAAAAAAGAAAAGCTTATTTATCCTACGAAGCGAGAAGCAGTCTTAATAGTCTTTTAGGTTCTTTGCGTCTAGTATCTGAAGATTTAATCGAAGATTCTCAGGAGAAACAGGAAATTTTAGAAGAATCCTGTAGTTCAGCTATGCGACTTCTCCATATTATCGAAGACTACGAGTATTCCTCGACTCGATAGATCTCCTGCAAAAATCAAAAATTGTTGTCATAGTAAATCCAGTTATTAAAAACTGATTATTTATTTCCCCACCCCCCTGCCCCCCTAGGGCTGTTTCATTCTCCATCTTAAAACAAGAAGTCAGAGAGAACGTAGGTTGGGTTGAAGCATGAAACCCAACGCCCGATTATGTTACGCTACCGCTAACCCATCCTACAAATAATTGTGCCTCCCTACTTAGGGTCTGCTGAAAAAGTTTTTCGTGGGGGCAGGGTGTGGGGTGTGGGGTGTGGGGTGTAGGGTTTTACCCATTTTCAGACGGTCAATTACCTAATTTTCAGGGAAAAAGTCCCGGAATTTTCGCCCCGCTCACTCTCGGCTGGCACTTTTTGAGATCAAAAAAGTCTAAAAGTCTTATCCAACAAGGTTTTTAGATTTATTCAGCCAACCCTACTTAGTTGAATAATCGTTGCAGAAAAGTGCTTCGATCCCGCAGGAAAACCTGAGCGCAATTGCGCCCCGGCATTCCCGAAATTGAGCCGCCGGGGTGAGTGCCTGCCCCAGTTAAATAAAGGTTTTTAATTGGGGTTTTGTAGTTAGCTATTTCTGGCAAAGGACGCAGGAAAATCATCTGATCTAAGGTCATATCAAGATGATAGTAATTACCTTTATAGGAACCCAAACGATTAGCCAATTCTGCCGGACTTTCCACCCGACGGGCAATAATGGCGGATTTGAGATTCGGGGCATAATCGGCCAGTTTATCAAGAACTCGATCGGCCACGCGATTTTTTAATTCTTCCGTCCATCCCGTGCCGTTTAATCCTGTTCCCTCGGCCCCAGCAATCTGATAGGGGGCAAAAAATTCGATCCAGAGGGTATGCTTGCCCTGGGGAGCCATGGAGGGATCGAGAATAGTGGGGACATCTAGGTACATCGAGGGATTTTCGTCGGGAATCTGCCCCAAAATCGTTAAAGCGTGGGCCTGTTCAACGTGACGCACGGAATCGGCGATGAGAATCGTTCCCTGTAAATACTCCTCTTTGTGATCGTAAGCCTCGAACCTTGGTGCTTCGGCGAGGGCGCAATCAATTTTAAGAATTGTTTCATTGTTATTGACAATTCGCCGTTCTACCCTTTCTCGCAATTCTGGATCGGCGGCATCCACATCGGCGGGGGCGACTAACTGTAAAAAAACTCGTCTAGCGTCAATATTAGAGATAACACCCGCTTTTGCCAGATATTCCTGTCCAGAGTCCACCCTAACCCCGATCGCTTGTCCTTCCTCGATTAGAATCTGTTTAACTTTCTGCTCGGTTAAAATCACCCCACCGAGACTAACAACACATTTCACCAGAGCCTCGGTTAGTGCGCCTGTACCACCACGAGGGCGAGCCACCCCGGGGGAATGACGCATTGCCATCATCATCATCCCGGAGGTAATGCCTTTTTGGGAGGGAGGAGCGCCAATTTCCGCCGCTAGACGAGCCAGGGGTGCTTTGACAAATTCGCTCTCAAACCATTCATTGAGGACATCTTCGGGGGAAGTAATCATCGTGCGGATGAAGTCGAGCAGTTTCTTTTTCGAGCCGATCGCTTTCCAGACACTAGCTAAGGCACTAGAGTTATAATTGCGGGCGATTCTGAGCAAATCTTGGGGCGGAGCGTTAAACCAAGGCCCAATCGCATTCATCAACTGTCCCCAATAGTCGATAAACTGAAGGTAGCGATCGGCATCTCGCGGACAAAACTGGGCAATTGCGGCGTGAGTTTTTTCCAGAGAGCGATAGGAAAGAAAATATTGGCCAGAGGGATGGGGACAGAAAACGGTAGGATCGAAGAATAAATACTCTAATCCGTGGCGTTTTAGCTCCAATTCCTCAATTACCGGTCCCAAAAAAATAAATTCGTGATCGATCGCACAGAGATTAAACTTAAAATCGGGGGCTAGATCTGGGATAACCGCTTCTGTGGTAGCCGCTCCTCCTGGTACGCTACGCTGTTCGAGAAGGAGGACACGATAACCGGCTTTGAGGAGATAGGCGGCACAAACTAAACCATTATGCCCCGCACCGATGAGGATGACATCGTAACTTTCCATACAGTTTCAAAAATTCCTATTTTTAATTTTGCGCTTTTCTTGACCCTAATATGTTAAAAATAGTTAAAGATTGGCTGCTATCAGCAGATTTCAGCGAGCAGTTATCAGTGAGCAGGTAGAAAACATTTAATTTTTCCTTTTTTTTATGAGTTCTTCCATCAAAGTTATTCAACCATCGGGTATTTTAGATGGCAACCAAGCCAGCGAATTTCGCCAAGAAATTGCCGAAGCCGTGCAGGGAGGTTCCGAGGTTATTATCGTTGATTTCAAGAATGTCACCTTTATGGATAGTTCTGGTTTAGGGGCGCTAGTTTTATCCTTAAAAACCGTGCGTTCTGCGGGGGGTAAACTATTGATCTGCTCGATTAATGAGCAGATAAAAATGTTGTTTGAATTGACCGATATGGATCGAGTTTTTGAAATTTTTAATAACCGAGAAGAATTAGAACAAAAAATCCTCGGAAGTTAATTAACGAAAATCCACCTGCATGATCGAAAGATCATCCCTAAAATTACCATCAAATTGTAAAGCTTGAATTTTTTCAATAAAATTATCAAGATTTTTAGCAGAATTACAGTGATAATTTCGTAAAGATTGAATAAAGTTTTCTAGTCCCCACATCCTACCATCAGCACAATCGATCTCGTAAATTCCATCGCTAAAAAGATAAAGGCTACTGGAGAAATTCAGGGATTGAACCTGATTGATATATTCTGCTTCCGGAAACATTCCGATGGGAAAACCGGGGGCTTTCAGTCTGGTTTCAATCATCTGTCCAAAAGGTTTTTGAGTCAGGAGAACTGCCGGGGGATGACCGGCACTGGCATAGGTTAACTGTTGTTGTTTCTGATCATAAATTCCGTACCAGATAGTAAAATATTTATCATTCTTAGGACTGATTTGATAAACTTGATTTAACCCATGTAAAACCTGATTAGGTTGATAGTAATTCACCTGAGTTAAACCACGGGAACGGAGTAAATTAATCACCGAAAGGGAAGGTAAAGCCGCTCGCAAACCATGGCCAGCCACATCTAAAAGATATAACATCAAATGGTCATTATCTAACCAATAATAATCAAATCCATCCCCCCCCAATCGACGAGAAGGAAGGAAGCGAAAATCGATAGCAAGTTTTGGAGAAATAAAAGATTCTGGTAACAGCGATCGCACATAGTCCGCCGCCTCCGCTAACTCCATTTCTAGTAATTGTTTTTGTGCTTGCAGATCATGACTTAATTGATGCAAACGAATTCCCGCTCGCACACGCGCTTTTAACTCATTAATTTCGATCGGTTTACACAAAAAATCATCGGCCCCCGCATCCAATCCCTTGACCCGATCCTCCACCGATCCCAAAGAAGTTAAGAGGATAAAAAAAGTCGTTGACAGTTGGGGATTAAGCTTAATTTGCCGGCAAACTTCCAACCCATCGATCCCCGGCATCATCCAATCACAAATAATCATCGCTGGTTTTAGTTGCCCCGCTTGCTTTAATCCTTCTTCCCCATCACTGGCAATAAAAACCTCGTATTCCTTCCGCAAAGCGCGGCTCAAAAACGTTTGAATTACTCCATCATCATCAATTACTAGAATTCGTACCATCTTTTTTGTGACTTGACTATCTCAATCTTACTGCCTACCCCCGACTCCCTGACAGATGACTTTGCTTGTCCCTCAACCAGGGATTAAATCCAGAATCGAGCTAACACATCAGTCATAGTTTGGGAAAAATGGTATAACTTCTAGCGTAAGGCATTGGAGAGGTAAGCCGGGGGTGAAGATTTCTTTTCAGGTAGATAGCGATCTCAAGTCCTTAGATACCGTTTTAAAATATTTTGAGCAACTTGAACCAGCGGGCATTCCCCAAAAAGACTGGCTCCAGTGTCAGCTTGCTCTTGCCGAAGGTTTTACCAATGCAGTCCGTCACGCTCACCGACACCTACCTCCCGAAATCCCGATCGAGATCGAGATCGAGATTGCCCCCCACCAGATGGAACTTCGCATCTGGGATCGGGGTTCCGCCTTCGATTTAGAGAGCTTTATCGAGAAAAATGCCCATCGTGACTATAGTTTCTCCGCTCATGGGCAAGGACTGCCGATCCTCGAAAAAATCGCCGATCAACTCAGTTATACTCGCAGCGAAGATCAGCGCAACTGTCTATTAATTATTAAACAATTTTCCCGCCATGAATCCGATCGCACCCCTAGTTTCTCCTAGTTGGTTAGTGACTAATCTCGATCGCCCCGATCTGATGGTTATTGACTGTCGTTTTCAGTTAAACGATCCCGATCTCGGTTATCAAGAGTATTTAGCCAATCATATTGAAAATGCCTTCTATTTACACCTCGATCGCGATTTATCGGCTCCCGTTGCCCCTCATGGCGGCCGTCATCCTTTACCGAATCCGCAGACGATAGCCGCTAAATTAAGCTCTTTAGGGGTGATTTCTGGTCAAACCCATGTCATCGCCTACGATTCCTCCCGTTTTGCCTTTGCCAGTCGTCTCTGGTGGTTATTACGTTATCTGGGCCATGAACGAGTCAGCATTCTCGATGGTGGTTGGCAAAATTGGTTAAATGCCGGTTATCCCGTCTCTAATCAGATACCTGTGCCGAAAACCGGCGCTTTTCTCCCCCAAGTTCAACAGGATTGGGTAGTCACGATCGAGCAGGTAAAAAGGCAAAAAGAGCAAGGGGGAGTGGTGTTAATTGATGCCAGGGAAAGCGATCGCTATCGGGGCGAAAGGGAACCGATCGATCCGATCGCCGGCCACATCGAGGGGGCGCTTAATTATCCCTGGTTAGAAGTCACCGATAGTCAGGGTTTTTCTCAACCCCTGGCCCTGCAAAAACAACGTTGGCAAGAGCGGCAAGGCGATCAAGAAATTATCCTCTACTGTGGTTCGGGAGTGACAGCCTGTGTTAATATCTTTTCCCTGACCCTAGCCGGATACGAGAATGTTAAGCTATATTCTGGAGGTTGGAGTGATTGGTGTTCCTACCTGATCTAACCAGCCCTATTGATACCCATCTATCGAGAAAGATTATCAAAATGACCTGATTACTGTACAATCCCTCTATTATCACTTTTAATTATTCCCAAACTATTATCTAGTTTGTCTCCTAAGTGGGTGGGTGGAATTAAATATAAGATGAACGTAGGTTGGGTTGAAGCATGAAACCCAACGCCCGCATGGGTTACGCTACCGCTAACCCATCCTACAAATAATTGTGTCTCCCTACTTAGACAAAAAAGCTAATTTTTATTTTAGTTGCTATCCTTTTGCTCTCAAATCACCGCTATTCCTCAAAGAATAGTCGTTTTCCCCCGTAAAATTACTCAAAGGTAATTTTATAGTTAAACTCTATAAAAAATTAGGTATGTATTTTGTATGACAGAAGCCGGTCTTTGTCATTGTAATGGTGGCGGTCGTCCGAAAGATCGCCTTTCGATTTTTGTGGATGGCAATAATATGTTTTATGCTCAACAAAAAAATGGTTGGTTTTTTGACCCGCGCAAGGTGTTAAATTACTTCACCAACGACCCGAATATTATGTTAATTAATGCCTTTTGGTACACGGGTTTAAAAGATTCCCAAGATCAAAGAGGTTTTCGCGATGCTTTAATTAGTTTGGGTTATACGGTGAGAACGAAAATTTTGAAAGAATATTATGATGATAGTTCCGGTCGTTTTTCTCAGAAGGCTAATTTAGATATCGAAATTGTCGTCGATATGTTTAATACCGTCGATCAATATGATCGAGTGATTTTATTTAGCGGTGATGGAGATTTTGAACGAGCGATCGAACTATTGCGCTCTAAAAATACTCATATTACCGTAGTTTCTACGGAAGGGATGATCGCTAGGGAATTACGCAACGCCACCGATCGCTATATTGACCTGAATGATATTCGCAAAGATATCGAAAAAAGTGATTATTAACCGGCCGTTTTGTCTTTAAACCGGCTATTTATCCCATTTTTCTTTATTGGTAGTCCTCACCCCAATCCTTCTCCCAGAAGGGGATAGGTGAGGCAGTTAACCATCTCTTGTTTATTTTTCCTTGAGTCGAAATAGTAAAAACTGATTGACCTGATTCGGATTAAAATTATCATCACTGACTAAAATCAAAGAGCGACTGCCATCAGCTAATCTTGGACCGAGGGTCATTCCTTCCAAATTATCTAAATCAATCCCTAAAGTCCCTAAATCTAGTAATAATTTTTTCCGCAAGGGTTGCACCTGTAAAGCTTCTAATTCTCCCGGTATCCGAGCAATTTTCGAGGTATCGGTGGCACTCCCATTAACTACCTGAAATAGTTTCGCTCCAAAACCTTCTAAACCAAAAGTTCGCTCTAAACTGAGAAAATAACCCTCTTTTTCTAAAGCTAATAATTCCGTTAAACCGTAGTATCTCGCACCACTGGGTGGCTCATCTAACACATACAATTGTTCTGATACTAACACAGGCGCACCAATCGGATCAATAACATAATGAAGAAGTCGCACTCTGAGATTTTCTGCTCTTTTTCCCGTGGGACTATCTTGAATTAACGCGCTTTCTGTGGCAGTAAACAAACGAAAAGGATCGTCTTTGAGAGTGCTGGTAATCCCTAAAGTTAAGGATTCAAACCCTAAATTATCCTGTATTCCTTTTTGATTGGTATCATCTGGTAAAAAGCGATTAGGAATTAACAAAGACTCCTTTAATTGTCCCTGCAAATCAAATTCAGCAATAAAAGGAGCAATTCCCTGTTTAACCGCACCTTCACTGGAAATAAACAAAGTTTGTCGGGGCGAAAAAGCGATACCTTCCGGGTCGATCGATCCCTTTTTAAACGTTTCTCCCTTGCCATCTTTTAGCAACGTGACTGCCTCTAAATTCACTTTTTCGATTTTTTCACCATTTATCTGCAAACTAGCCCGATAAAAGCGGGCCGGAGCTTTCTGAGAACGATCATCACTGAGGAGATAAAAGCGGTTATTGGCACGATCGTATGTAATTGCCGATAATCCCCCCACCCTTGTCCCTTGATAATCCGCTTGTGGCAATTGATATTCTCCCAAAAACTCGACCGAGAGGGGTAGAAACATTCGTTGTTCTGCTAAAACTTGCGGGGAGACACCACAGGCCCCCAGACTAAAGGTTACAATCAAACTAGCAATTAAACCCAAAATTGGGAAACGCAAATTTTCGGCAGTCAGTCTCTTATAGAATCGATCGATCACAAAATATCATCCTCTACTACGCTCTTATCAATCTATTATGCTACGTTTTTCTCTCGGTTTATGGCTCTGTTTGATCGGTACTTCCCTTCCTCTCCTAGCACAAACAGAAACCCCTGCACCCAATCCCCTCGAAACTCCCCTAAAAAGTCCTTTATTACCCGCAATCGATCGCCCTTTAACTCCCTTGGAGCGTCGTCAACTGTTATTATACATCGATCAACGCGATGCTGAAGCTCAGGCTAAATACGATGCGGGATTAAATGAGGAAGCTTTTCCCATCTGGTATGAAGTGATTAAATTAAATCGTTATTTAGGAGCAAAAGAAGAAGTCAAATCTTTGGGAAAAGTGGGTTTAGCAGCTTGGAATCGAGATCGAACCGAGGATGTTAAATTAATTACTGCTCGTTTAAAAACTGTGCAACAAACCGCAGAAACTAACCAGACAATGGACGGGGAATTATTAGCATTACTAGGTACATCCTATCAACAGGTACGAGCTTTTAATGAGGCGATAATCATCTATGATAAAATCCTAGCTAATGCCAGAAAATCTGGTGATAATGTGGCAGTAGAAGCCACTTTAAATAAACTTGGTCAAATTCATTTATCCCGTTTTGATTATCAAAAAGCAGCTCCAGTATATGAGGAATTATTAACTATTTCTAAGGTGCAGAATAATTCTTTAACTCAAGGAATTTATTTGCAAAGACTAGCAGAAATTTATCGAGAATCTTTGCAACCAGCTAACGCAGTAAAAATTAAAGAAGAAATAGCTGAAAACCAAATCAGAAATCAGCAAATACAGTTAATTCCCGATCTAAAAATTCAAATTGGTTTAGATTATCAAGCTTTAAAAGATGCAAATAAAGCCAGCCAAAACTTTCAAGAAGCCTATTCTCTCGCTTTTGCTTTACAACAGTACGGCACCGCAGGAGAAGCTTTAAATAAGTTAGCAGAACTTTATAAAAGTTATCAACAGGTAGATTATGCTTTACAAATCTATCAAGAATTAATTAAAGTCCATGAATTGGGTTATAATTACTACGGTTTAATGAATACCTACGATCAAATCGGTCAAATTTATCTAGAGAGAAAAAATTATCCCCAAGCTTTGCTCGCTTTCCAAAAAGGTGCGGAATTAGCCCAAGCTATCCGTTATCGTGAACAATATTTTCAAACCCAAATCACCCAAGTTAATCAAGCAATAAATAATCCTGAACAGTGATCTTTAAGTCTTTGAATAGTTAACTAATGGACAGGGAAATGGGGAATGGGGAATGGGGGAATGGGGAAGTGGGGAAGTGGGGAATTTCAACTAAAACCCTAAAACCCCCCGCAACGCGCACGCAGTGACCACCCCAACACCCAACACCCCAAAACTCTAACACCCAAAACCCAACACCCAACACCCAAATGAACAACTCCTATTCTGAATTAACCGAAGACTTGCTGAAATTGCTGCAACATTTACCCCACTTGAAAGATGGTAAATGGATTCAAAGATCTCTGGAAGCAATAGTCAGAATTGCCGGGGAGGAAATCGATCGCCTGGATTGGAAAATTTTAACCTACGCGATCGAAGATCTAGAAAAGGGATTTCAGGTATTTTACCCCTACCGTCACATTCGTAAACTGACCATTTTTGGCTCGGCACGCATCAAACCCGACAGCAGTGAATACCGTCTCGCAGTAGAATTCGCACGTCGTATCAGTCAATACGGTTTTATGGTGTTAACCGGTGCTGGGGGTGGCATCATGCAAGCGGGGAATGAAGGCGCCGGCCGGGAAAATTCCTTCGGATTAAATATTCAGCTACCCTTTGAACAGGGGGCTAATCCCTATATCATAAATGATGCCAAATTAATCGATTTTAAATATTTCTTTACCAGAAAACTATTTTTTCTGCGGGAAAGTGACGCAGTAGCTTTATTCCCCGGTGGTTTCGGCACCCAAGATGAAGCCTTTGAGACGCTTACCCTCTGTCAAACGGGTAAATACGGACCTGCACCCCTAGTATTAATTGATGAGCCTGATGGGGATTACTGGCAAACTTGGCAAGCACAAATTAGTGAAAATCTGCAAAAAAGAGGACTGATATCCGCCGAAGATCGGAATTTTTATACTATTACCAACGATCTAGACCACGCTTGTCAAACAATTCGCCACTTCTATCGGGTGTATCACTCCAGCCGTTTTGTGGGAGAATCCTTTGTTATTCGTCTTAATCACGAACTAAGCGGGGAACAGATCGAACAAATTAACCAAAACTTCGGCGATATCGTAGTTAAGGGCAAAATCGCACCTAGTCAAATTCTAGAACGAGAGAATCGGGATTCCAGCCACCATTTACCCCGTCTAGTTTTTTACTTTAACGGCAAGAGTTACGGACGCTTGTATCAATTAATAGATCACATCAACGATTTAAGTCCTGTAGTTGCCCTTGAAGAGCATCCCGAGAAAAAATAAACCCTAGGCTAGAGTTTCCGGACAGTATCCTAAACCCTTAGTAAATTGTTGCCGAAAAGCCTCTATATCTTGCTGATCCGGGGTACCGTGGGACACGATCGCCACTTGGTAACGACGCATGACATCAATGGGGGATTGTCCCGTTTCCAAACTCCAAAAAACCATCTGGAGACGCATTTCTGGTTGATAGGTAATCCCTAACTCATTCATGTAGGCGCGAAAATCCCCGTGTTGGCAAGGAGTCAGCATTTGATTAAACTTGACCTTGACCACCCAACCGTTAATCTGATGAATAACCGTCATCACGGAGGAGGGTAGATGAGTCATCGATCGCAGGTATTCGGTGACTCGTAGCGTTAAACTAGCGTTAGCAAGAAAATAGAGATAGTCCATAGTGGCCGCTGGGATGTTGGCTAACAGTCACGATTAGTGTTATATCTCTAGTCTGACGATAAACCGTTCCAGATACCAAGGGGAGAAATCCCCGATTTAGTGAAGTTCGCCTGGGTAGAATTACCCAACTTTTGCGAAGATCTTTATGATGATAACGACGATGATCCCTGACCAATCACTCTCCAGCTACGATTATCACCTTCCTCCGGAGTTAATTGCCCAAAATCCCGCAGAACCCCGAGACAGTTCCCGTCTTTTGGTGGTAGATTCTCCTAATAGTTATAATTTAGCTATTTTTCGGGATTTACCCACTTGGTTAGAGCCGGGGGATTTGTTGGTTCTCAACGATACTCGCGTGATTCCGGCCCGTTTATTTGGACGTAAAACCACCGGCGCACCCATAGAAATATTACTATTGGAAGAACAGGATGACCATCGTTGGTTATCCCTAGTGAAACCGGGAAAACGCTTTAAAGTCGGTTCAGAAGTCCTTTTTTATCCGAAAACAGGGCGAACGGAAGACCAAGCAAAATTATGGTTAGCGAAAGTAATCGATCGAGATCTGAACACCAGTGGTCGTCTGCTGGAATTTCAACGTCATCCCGGACGCAGTTTTTGGGATATGTTGGAGGAGTACGGTCATATTCCTTTCCCCCCCTACGTCACCGAATCAGAGGCGGAAGAAGACCGTTATCAAACAGTTTACGCTGATAAACAGGGTTCTGTGGCCGCTCCCACGGCCGGATTACATTTTACTCCCGAATTATTCCATAAGCTCGCCCAGAAGGGTATAGATACCGCCTATATCACCCTTCATGTGGGAGTGGGAACCTTTCGTCCCGTGGAAGTGGAAAATATTACAGAACACCTAATGCACCGGGAATTTTTAGAAATTTCCGCCGAAACTGCCGAAAAAATTGCCCAAACAAAGGCTAGAGGTGGCCGGGTTATCGCCGTAGGAACCACGGTAGCTCGCGCCTTGGAAGGGGCAATTAAAGAAACTAAGAGCGATAAATTAACCGCTTTTCAGGGAAAAACCAATTTATTTGTCTATCCGGGTTATCAATGGCGGGTTATCGACGGCATGATCACTAATTTTCACCTACCCAAGTCCAGTTTGATGATGTTAGTCAGTGCCTTAGTCGGACGGGAAAGACTACTGGCATTGTATCAAGCAGCTATCCAAGAACGTTTCCGTTTCTATTCTTTCGGTGACGCTATGTTAATCCTACCCAGCGCTTGCAGCAGTAATCAGTAAGTAGTTGGACAAAATTACATCCACACCCTAGAAAGAAGGAGGAGCAGAACTGCGGAAAGGGCAACAGGAAAAAGGTAAAAATATGTGTAAGCGGCCCGCGCATCTAAATTGGTCTAGGTCGATTATCGAACCATCTCTAGCCTGTTGTCTATCCTAACCAAGAAATGAAAAGAAAAGATATTAAAATTGGTCGCCGCTATTCTAGCAAACCCCTGCAAATATTTTTAATTATTGCCTTCACCGTCGCCGCTCCCTTTGCTATTTTTTATCTTATTGCCTTGGCCTATCTCTGGCAAGGTGATCGACTTTTGGCCGCGGGGGAGAAGGAATCGGCTCTGTCTGCTTACCGAACAGTTTTATCTTTTCACGAAAATTCAGTCCAAGCCCATATAAAAATCGCTCAGGTCTTGCAAAGTCAAAAACGCTATTCTGAAGCCTTACAAGCATATAATCGTGGCTTTATCGTTAATAATAAACCACCGATGGAACCCTCCCAAAGTAATTATTTAGTGGCTTTGGGGGATATCTTCGCGCAGGAGGAAAAATGGTCAGAGGCGATCGATGCTTACCAAAAAGCAATTATCATTAAACCAACTTTTAAAGGGCAATTTCAGCTAGGAAAAGCCCTCTATAGTTCACAACGTTGGGATGAGGCGGCGAAAGCTCTGCAAGCAGCGGTTTTTCTCGATCCTACTCAGGGAAAAGCCTATTTTTATCTGGGAAAGGCCTACAGTGAACAGCAACTCTGGCCAGAGGCCAGTTATGCCTATCAGCAAGCTCTAGAATTGATACCTGATCAGGGTGAAACCTACAAAAAATTAGGAGAAACCCTAGCAAAACAGGTAAAATGGGAGGAAGCAGAGCAAATATATCGACAGGCTTTAATTTACGCTCCTAAAGATGGGGATATTTATAATTATTTAGGTAAAGCTTTAGCGGAACAGGGAAAACTAGGGGAAGCCATGGCAGTTTTTCAACAGGCGCGCCAAATTAGTCCCAAGAATGCTAATATTTACGAAAATCTCTGTTATATCTATATCAACAACGGTCAGATCGATGAGGGTCTAAATTGGTGTCGGCAGGCCGTAGAAATTGATCCCAATTTATCAGAAGTTAGATTTATTTTAGAGGAAATCCAACGGGGGCGATTGATTCACGACCATCCCGAATTATTAAAAATGCCAGAGATAATTCCCAGTGTTAAGAGTGATCCTCTGGTGAATTTAAAACGCTCAATTGTTAAAATTGTCATTCGCGGTAAAAATAAAAATGGCATCGGCACTGGTTGGTTATTAAAACGAGATCAAGACACAGCTTGGATCGTGACTAACCGCCATGTGGTCACGAATTCCCGTCAAGAAATCGATGCAAAGTCCCGCATTTTTGTGGAGTATTATAGCCAACCACCCCAGGGACAAATTCGCAAGCGTTCAAAAGCTAAAATTCTCCACACTACCCCCCCTAACGACTGGCTCGATTTAGCAGTATTAGAGGTAAAAAATCCCCCCCCAGATTTAAAACCTTTAGCTTTAGCACCCCTACCAATTGCCGCTAATCAACCAGTAATCTCGATCGGTAATCCTTTTAATCAAAAAGATTGGACTGTCAGCAAAGGCACTGTTAATGATAATAACGAAAAATCCTTAAGTTTATCCATGTTTGTCGTTTCTGGACAGTCGGGAAGTCCAGTTTTAAACGATAAAAATCAAGTGGTGGGAGTGATTTCCCAAGCGAGTTTATTTTGTGATAATACCTCCACTCCTAAACCCCTAGAAAATGCCGTTAGATTGGGCTGCGGTTTCGCAATTCCCATTGACAGAGTGCGAGAAAGGTTAAGAGAGTGGGGAACTTTTTCAGTAATCAGTAATCAGTAATCAGTAATCAGTGGATAGTGGATAGTGATCGATCACTGTTTACTGGTCACTGGTCACTAATAACTGATAACTGGTCACTGATAACTGATAACTGGTCACTGATAACTGATAACTGATAACTGGTCACTGATAACTGGTCACTGATAACTGATAACTGGTCACTGATAACTGCTATGCTACTCTAGGCAGAAAACCATTCGATCGAGAACACCGTGGCCAACCAAGAAGCAACTTCCCCCGCTATTCGTACCCCCTTATACAATTTAATTGCCCAACAAACCAGCAAATTTACCCCTTTTGCGGGTTGGGAGATGCCGATACAGTTTAGCGGCTTAAAAATCGAACATAATGCTGTCCGCAACGGTGTCGGGATGTTTGACATTTCCCACATGGGCAAATTTATCTTAACTGGAGATAATCTGGTTCAATCTCTCCAAACCCTAGTTCCTTCTAATTTAGCCCGTTTAAGGGCAGGAAAGGCACAGTATAGCGTTTTACTTAACCCGGACGGTGGCATAATCGATGATATTATCTTTTACTACCAAAGCGAAAGCCAGGGCCTGTTAATTGTTAATGCCTCAACTACCGATAAAGATCGAGAATGGATTTTAGGCAATTTAGAGGGATCGGGGGTCAAATTAGAAGATTTATCGCGAGAAAGGGTCTTAATTGCCCTGCAAGGACCCAAAGCATCCACAATTTTACAGCCCTTGATCAGGGAAAAATTAAGCGATTTTGGCCTATTTAATCACTGGGAAAGCCAGCTTTTCGGGGAAAAAGTTTTTATCGCTAGGACCGGTTACACGGGAGAAGATGGGTTTGAAATTATGGCCACCCCTGAAATCGGGCAGCAACTTTGGACGGAATTCTTAAATTTAGGGGTGACTCCCTGCGGTTTGGGGGCCCGGGATACCCTGCGTTTAGAGGCAGCTTTAGCCCTTTATGGACAGGATATCGACGATAGCACGAGTCCCCTAGAGGCTGGCTTAAATTGGTTGGTTCATCTGCCAGAAAAAGGCGATTTTATCGGTCGTGATGTCCTGGAAGACCAAAAACTTAATGGTGTCAATCGGCTCTTGGTGGGATTGCAGATGTCCGGCAAACATATCGCCCGTCACGATTATCCGGTAATATTCGCTGGGGAAATGGTGGGTAAAGTCACCAGTGGCACTTTATCACCAACTTTAAACACAGCGATCGCTTTAGCCTATCTTCCCACACCTTTCGCCTCGATCGGACAGGCGATCGAAGTGGAAATTCGCGGCAGCACCTACCCCGCTACCGTCGTTAAAAAACCCTTTTATAAAAGTAAAAAGTAAAAAGGTGATCGAGGTTAGGTGGCTTTTCAGTGAACAGTAATCAGTAATCAGTGAAGAGAAAACGGCAACTGCTAGATAACACTGTCCACTTAAAACTCAAATCTGATAACTGATAACTGATAACTGATAACTGAAAATGCAATCCCTAGACTTTACCACCCTCAGTGCCACTTGTGCCGAAATTGCCGCCGCTTGGCTGCCGGCCAGACTAGAACAAGTGTATCAAATTGATCGCCAAACGATCGCCCTCCATTTACGAACCTTCGATCGCAAAGGATGGTTAATTATTTCTTGGCATCCCCAAGGGGCGCGGCTGCATATTGGTGATCCACCGCCAAAAGTCCCCGATACCTTCACTTTCAGCGATCAATTGCGTCATCAACTCAATGGTTTTGCGCTGACGAAATTAGCATTTGTTGCCCCGTGGGAAAGAGTCATCGATCTGCAATTTGCCCAACGTCCCGATGATCCGGCGCTGTGGCATTTGTATATAGAAATTATGGGCAAATATAGCAATGTGATTTTAACTGCGGCTGACAATCAAATCGTCACCGTTGCCCATCAAGTCAATGCCACTCAGTCTAGTGTTCGCACCGTACAAACGGGACAAATCTATCAACTACCCCCCGTTTTATTGGCAACAGACCCCAGTTTAGAAGAATCCTTAAGCAGTTGGCAAGCTAGGGTTAGTTTAATCCCTAAAACTATCGAAAAACAGTTAGTTAGTACCTATCGTGGGGTTAGTCCCGTCATCGCTCGATCGCTGTTACAAAAAGCCAAAATTAACCCGAAATTAAACACGGATCAGTTAGATAATACTGATTGGGAAAAGCTCTTTTCAGCTTGGCAAGAATGGTTAAAAATCCTTGAAAATAAAACCTTTCAACCGGGATGGACGAGAGAAGGTTATACAGTTATCGGTGGGGAGATGCTGGCAGCGGCTAAAGATGTCCAAGAATTATTAAACCGTTATTATAGCGAGCAAATTAATCAAGAAAGCTTTCGACAACTACAGCAAAAATTAAACCAAAAAATTACCTCTTTACTGACTAAACTGCAAACTAAAGCGGCGGGATTTCAAACAAGACTAGCAGAATCTGCTCATGCTGATCGCTATAAAGAGCAAGGGGATTTATTAATGGCCAATCTGCAGCAAATACCGCAGGGAATGACTAGCATTACTTTGGCAGATTTCGAGACAGGAACCCCTGTAATTATTCCTCTTGATCCCGAAAGAAATCCCGTACAGAATGCCCAATATTTTTATAAACAACATCAGAAATTAAAAAGAGCGCGGTTAGCGGTGGAACCTTTATTAGAGGAAGTGGTTAGTGAAATTAATTATCTCGAACAAGTGCGATCGAGTTTAAGTCAACTAGAAAATTATAGCGGCAGCGAAGATTTAGAGGCATTAGACGAGATACAAGAAGAATTAATACAACAGAAGTATTTAGAAAGCAATTACCAGCGTAATCGGACGAATAATAAAGAATCCGAACCCATGCGCTTTACTACTCCCTCTGGAGTCGAATTATGGATTGGCAGAAATAACCGTCAAAATGATCGGCTAACTTTTCGTAGCGCCAGCGATTACGATATCTGGTTTCATAGTCAAGAAATCGCCGGTAGTCACGTTTTACTCCGTTTAACCCCCGGTACAGTTCCAGAAGCCGCCGATCTGCAATTTGCCGCCGATTACGCCGCTTATTATAGCCGCGCTCGCCATAGTGAACAGGTTCCCGTCGTCTATACCCGTCCCAAATACGTCTATAAACCCAAGGGCGCCAAGCCCGGTATGGTGGTTTACAAACAGGAAACGGTAATCTGGGGCTGTCCTCAGAGGGTTGAAGATTACCGCAAAAAATAATTTTTTACCAAATTGTTTACTTTTTTTTACACAAAAAGGGTATTGTCTGTTACAATTGTTACTAGAGAGACAAATGCAGTTCAGGCGCTTGGGAACGCAAGAACTATATTTCCTCGGATTACAACAACAAACAACAGCAAACCAGTGGTAGCAGCCAATAGTCGGGGGAAAGACACAAAAAACCGACTATTTAGGTGATATTAAAGCAACCACTGGTATTTTATCTTCACCTAACCGGTTCTGTCAGTTTCCTCAACTTTCTTTTGGGTTTCCGAGACTTAGGGACTTGCGCTTTGATAATGTACCTTTTGGGCGAACGCAGTGCGCCCCTACATTGTGGACAAAATCCGTTACTGTAGGGGCGCAAAGCTTGCGCCCTCCGATCGATTGGGATATTATTCCCACGCAAGTCCCTTATTGCCCAGATGAATGATTTTGATTGTTGAGAATATTTGCTCTATCTTTGGGATGAAAGAGGGATAGTTAGCATCCAGCTTTTTGTAAAGAAATTTAAACTGCACGCATAGTTAAGCCTCTTCGGCCTAAATAAACGACTAGAAACAGTTTTTTTCGGGAGGCCCGGTTTATGGATAGCCCATTAGGGACGATGAACTTTCAACAGATAGAACTATATAAAAGAATTCAGGCATTTGCCTTGGATCGGCCAGATAGTCAATTATCTTTCAGCCAACGATTAGCAAGAGATAACGGCTGGTCCTTAGGCTATACTCAGAGAGTGATCGAGGAATACAAAAAGTTTATATTTCTAGCCGTTGCAGCAGGACATCCAGTCACGCCATCCGACCAAATCGATCAAGTTTGGCATTTACATCTGACCTATACGCGATTGTACTGGCAAGAGTTCTGTCCCAAAATTTTGCAAACCACATTACATCACGAGCCGACTCGTGGGGGTTCATCCGAGCAATTAAAATTTGGCAGTTGGTATAGCAAGACGCTAGAAAGTTACGAACAGTTTTTTGGACATATTCCCCCAATAGATATTTGGCCTAAACCCAAAGACCGATTCGGGCGAGATTTGCATTTTATCCGGATCAATACTCAACAAAGCTGGGTTTTGTCAAAACCTAATTTCACAGTCTCCGTCAAACCACAACTGCGAAAAATAGGCATCTTTACCTTTTTAGCCTTCCTTTCACTGATGATAACTGGCTGTCAGATAATCTCCCAAATTCCTAACCCAATGAATTTTACAGGTCCGGAATTTTTAACCTTCTATATTTCCCTAGGAGTGATGGGAATCGCTTTGGCAGCCTGGCTACGTTTTTCCCTGTGCCTAGTTAGCACTAATACAAAGCAGCAACCTGATTTAAATACTTACGAGATAGCTTTCTTGGCGGGGGGCAATCATCGCCTGATTATGGCCGCAATCACCAGTTTGGTAAAACAAGGCTATGTGGAGGTATTAAAAGAAAAATCACCATTTGGAAGAACACAAAGCAAACTGGTGGTGACAGGAAAGATCGATGCTATTGCCGATCCTGTAGAAAAGGCGGTTGCACAAGATATTTTGGCCACTGATGGGGCAATTAAACAGGTTTTCCAGAAGTCTCAAGGAATGAAAGATAGCATTCGTTCCCGCCTAGAACAGCTTGGTTTGTTTCTGAGCGATGCCCAAGCATTGAAAGCGCAAATTTATCCATCATTGATTGTGGTTATTCTTCTAGGAATAGGCTTGTGCAAAATGGCGGTGGGAATTTCTCGCGATAAGCCAGTTGGTTTACTTCTCATCTGTATATTTGGGCTTCTAGTTTTGGGAGCAAGGTTTTTTGTCAAACCACAGCGTCAGCGCAGCCGTTATGGAGAGATCATTTTTAATGATTTAACAAATCGCTTACAACATTTAAAAACAGCCAATAGCAGCGATTCTGAACTGGTACTTGCGGTGGCGTTGTTTGGAGCAACAGTTCTGATGGCGGATATGGCTTTAGCAGACCTGTATCAAATGCTGACTCCCATAGCCGCTGCTAGTAGCGGCAGTGGTAGCGGCAGTGGTAGCGGCAGTGATGCCGGCAGTGGCGGCAGTGATGCCGGCAGTGGCGGCAGTGATGGCGGTGGCGGCAGTGATGGCGGTGGTGGCGGCAGTGATGGCGGTGGCGGCGGTTGTGGCGGTTGTGGTGGTTGTGGTGGTGGTTGATTGAGTTCAAGGCTATTAACAGCCGCTCGCTCGTTCCGTTGAACATTCCCGCCACCGTAGCCCTGTTAATTTTTGCCTTAATCTCCTCTCTGGTTTGATTGCTTACTGCCATCAGCCGAAAAAATCCTCCTTGAACAGGGAATTTTATCGCTTCTACTTAACCCCAGTTCGGGTTAAGTAGCCATTTTTCAGGAGAAAAGCTCTTAGGGCAGTGGGAAAGTCTGGATATTTTCCGATCGCTATACTTTCGCCATGGATATCGAGACCCCAATCGGAGTTTTTATCGTAATTAGCGAGAAGAAATTGCCAAGCTTCTTGGTATTCTCCTAGTAGAATTTTCTGTGCCACATAACCGGCCAAAATGCCATTAACTTCGGCTTTTTCTTTTTTAGCTAACTGAAAAGCTTTCAACATTGCTGCTAAAGTTTTTCTTAATTCTTGGGGATATTTTCTGGTGACATCTGCTAATTTACCCTGTTGAAAAGTATAAATTCTCGAGGGAGGAAAAGAGGCGGCGTAGGAACTAAAAGCATACAAAAAAGCATTATCAACGGTGATAAATTCATAATTATTATCTCCATCTAAATCTTCAAAAGAACCACCACTACCATCTAAAAAACCCGTTTCTTCTCTAATAAATTTATCTTTTTGCCAAGTATAAATTACCAAAGATGTGCAGCAATGAGCGCCGCCGCTATAGGTGGAGACGATAATCTCATCGATGCCATTATTATCTAAATCTCTTAATTCAACATAGCCAGATCCAAAGGCACTATAACCGCTATTTTGCTGATAAATTTGCCCGTTATAAAAGATTTGATAAGACACATTATTAATATCAGAATTATCATCAACTTTCTCGTTTAGGTCGATAGGTTGATAGCTAACTTGTACCTTAATTTTCCCCGATCTAACCACTTGATTTCTGAGGGGTTGACCGGCATCAAAATCGAGTTTAGTCACGGCTAAACTCGCAGCTGCATCGCCCAAGAATTGAGATAATAAGCAGCAAATAAAGCAAGTTTTGCTAATATTCATCGGCTAATTCCCAGAGAGAGATTAATATCAGTGTAAGTAGCTGGTTATAATTAAATTTAAAATGGATTTTAGGTTCGATCCCCCCTAGCCCCCCTTGATAAGGGGGGAAGCCGAAGGCGGGGGGATCCCCCTTAATAAGGGGGGCATCTGAAAGTTTTTAATACCCACCTACTTATCTTACTTATTTTTACCGACAATCAGCCGTTAACTTTTCGAGAAAAACTATCTATTCCAAAGTTTTAACGCTCAAAACTTGGGGAGGGGTGGCATCGGGGGGATAGAGAAAATCGAGATTAACGTCGCGTCGGGCGCCAGGGGGAAGTTCCACCTGCACTAAAGCTTCTCCCTGTTGTCCTTCCCGTTGAACGAGATGGAAAAAACGTTCCTCAGTGCGTCCCAGTTCGTTACGATAGGTAACGCGCACTGCACCCCGGAAAAATACCGGTCCCTGGACGGGTTCAACAAATAGCAAGCGATCGAGATAATTATCTTCTTTAATTGGGGTTTGAATACTCAAAACCACCACCTGGGTTTTGCTAGTGTTGTTATATAGAGGTAAAGTCAGATAGTAGTGAACACCGTAGTTACCGTGAGCTTTGAAAGCCGTATCGGGATAACGCACTAACATGGGGGCGCTTTGGATTTGTCTGGTTCCGAAAGTAGCTGCTGTCACCGTACTTAAAGGATAGGCAAAAGCTTGACCAGGTTGAGGAATGGTGAGATTAATTCCCCCTTTGGGATCGACAATCCGGGTTGCCCATTCCGAACCGACAGAAATTCCGGCCACGCGACCATAAAAATTTCTTCTGCCGGGGAACCATTGATCGGGGGGAGTGGGGGGAAAATCACGAGGAGCGGCCAAATCACCTCTAACTAATAGGGTACGCCATTCCTCTAGGGTAGGGGGACGAAAGCTTTCTATTTCCCGATCTTCGATTTTGACTTTTTGGGGAACTTCGTAGAGGGCTAAATTAGCCATATAGACCGGTCCATCGCTGTAGAGACGCAGGAGAGTCGAGCGGGCGCTACTTCTGGGGATAACCAGATCGAAGAGCATCCGACTTTGGCCCGGGGGAATGACGATCTGGGTGGGAAATTGGCTATCATGGCGACGACGCATGATATCGCCGGCTAAACGGGAACCGGGACCGGAAAAAACCCGGCCGTTGGGATCTTCCACCAGAGAGGGCAAATCGACAAAAGGGGCATCGGCGGAGGTGACGTAACTGACTCCTTGCAGGATGCGGATAACCAGGTTTCTGGAGGTGGGATTAGTAACGATCAGGCCCTGGTGTAAGTCGCGATTGGGATCGGTTTGACGAGCGATGTGGTGGGTGAAAACGTCAAAACGTCCTTGTAGGGGATGATTGAGATGGGCTACGGGATAACGTTTTCCTTTGCCGGGGAAAGTGGAGAGGAGAATTCCCTCTTTTTCTACGACTTCGGGACTATTGCTATTAAAAACTAGAACGTCATTTAGTTGACCGGGCAACTGACGCACTTCCTGATATTGGGTGATTAATTTCCTCTCTATCTGGGGCAAGACCGAGGCGGACTGAGCTAAAAGAATAGTGGGTAAGAAAGAAAGCATAGAGATTCCATATTTATAGGATCTAATTAAGGGTGAGTCGATGGAGAGGTGAAGTTATAGGACAATATAAGCGAGTTTGTCTTGGCGATCGATAAAGAATCTTAATATATTTTTAAGGTCTGATCAAGTCCTGTCAGGGATGATGTGAGCTAGGGGCGGTTTTCTGGGTTAGCAAGGGAGAAAAACCCTTGCTATTGCCGATTTTAACCGTTAAGTTGACAGGGACGGGTAACTGCTCACCCTAGCTTTAAATTTCGCCGCGAATGTCTTCGACGATGCCATCTCTAAGGACGAGTTCCACATTCATTTTGGCCACTAAGTTATCGCCTTTTTCGACGCGGAAAAAGCTTTCTAGTTGTGCTTGGGCGACTTCTTGATTGAGTTCCAAGAGTTGTACCTGTTGCAATTGTTGCAGATACTGGTTTTTTTGTTCGAGAAACTCACTTTTCTGTTGATTGACTTGGATTTGAATATTGTCAATCTGTTGGGCAGCCGCGGGGGGTAAGGGGATCAGACTCTGACGCTGAATTTCTGCGATCGCTCTTTGTCCTTGGGTTTCTAATTGTTGAATTTGTGCGTCAATTTGAGCCATTTGTGCTTGTAATTGCTGTTGTGCTTCTTCTTTCCAGCGCGGAGTCACGATGACTTTAATTGTCACCGGGCGCTTCAGTAATAAACTGGTTTGTGCGTCATCCATGATTTGCTTATCCTAAAAAGGTCTTTTTGTCAAGGGGTTAGGGAATATTTGCCAGAAATATTTACTTGGCAAACATCTCGTTAATCATATCGCGATAGCGTTGCGTTACTACCGGTCGTTTAATCTTTAAAGTTTGGGTCATCATGCCGTTTTCTTGGGAAAAAGGCTCTAAAATTAACTCAAAGGTTTTAATCTGGTCATCGGCACGATAACCGGGCCGATTTCTCACCTCGCGCTTTAATTCTTGTTGGTAGAGAGCTAAGACTTTTTTGCTGTAGAGATCGCTAGAAAGAATCATTGAGCGATCGCTGTGAAGATCGGGTAAATTTAAGGATATTTTCTGTTCTTGGGCCCAATTGGCCAGTATATCAAGATTAGGCACGATCAAAGCCCCCAAAGCTTTTTGATCCTGTCCCACTAGCATAATTTGGGAGATAAAGGGACTGCGTAAACAAGCATCTTCAATCGGTTGCGGTTCGATATTTTCACCATTGCTCAAAACAATTGTATCTTTGGCCCGTCCGGTTAAGACTAAATCCCCAGCAGCGGTTAACCAACCAATATCACCGCTATCAAACCAACCATCGGGAGAAATCGCTTTTTCGGTTGCTTCCGGTTTTTTATAGTATCCCTGCATCACCTGCGGACCGCGAATCAAAACTAAACCGTGTTTTTCTGTGGGTAAGACTTCTTTGCTCTGTAAATCGACAATACAGATTTCTGTCTGAAAGACGGGACGACCGGCAGACCCGCGCAGGTTATGATCGATACGACGGACGGTAGCCACAGGAGAAGTTTCTGTCAGTCCATAACCAACTAAAATCGGGATTCCGGCAATCTCATAGAAAGTATCTAGATGTCTGGCTAAGGAACCACCGCCACTAACCAAGATTTTAACTTTATTTCCCACTGCTTGGCGAATTTTGCCATAAACTAGCTTGTCACCGATGGCATGGAGGGGATAGAGTAAGAGGGATTGAATTCTTGCTTTTAGTCTTTCTCCGGGGGAAGCATGAAGATGATCTAGACTGAGATTATCAGCGATACGTTTAGCAATAACGTACTTTTCCGACTTTTCTAGCAAAAATCGCACTAATTTCTGTTTTGTGGCCGATTGTTCGCTAAATTGTTTTTGGATACCCTCGTAAAGAGATTCCCAAAGACGGGGAACTCCCACCATTAATTGCGGACTAAACTGCTTTAAATCCTGCTTAAAAGTGCGAATACTGGTATAAATCTGGGTGCAACCTTGAGCTAGACTGAAATACTCACAACTGCGCTCGTAGGAATGCCATGAAGGTAGTATGCTTAGAACTCGATCCCCAGGATCCGGTTGAAAGATAGCATTTAAGTTGCGTACCTGATGGAGGAGATTACCATGACTTAACATCACCCCTTTTGGTTGTCCCGTCGTTCCCGATGTGTAGATGAGGGTAGCCAGATCATTTTCGCTCTTGGTGATGGGTTTAAGGGTGTTCTCAGCCCCGATCGCCATTAGTTGCTTGAAATTTAAGGTCTGCACGGAAATCGCCCCAGTAGCGGGGTCTTCGTCGGTGAGCAGCACGATTAATTTTAGGGGCAATTCAGGGATTTTCGCCAGCAATTTGCCTAAAGTTTTCTTATTTTCGACAATCAGCGTCTGACTGTCACTATCGGCCAGAATATAGGCTAATTCCTCTGCATCTGCTTGAGCAGATCGTACCGCATTGGCGGCCCCGGCTGCCATGGAACCTTGGTCGGCAATAAACCACCGGGGACTATTATCGGCAAATAAAGCGACATTTTCGGTTTCTGTGACTCCTAATGCTTGTAAAGCGGCGGCAAATTGCTGAATTTGTTGATAAAGTTCCCGATAGGTGATAATTACTTCCGGTTTACTGTGGGGATCGTGCAGGGCGATAATATCGGGGAAACGCTGGGCAACTATTGACCAAACTTCGGGTAAAGATTGAATATTTGAATAGTCAATTAGGGTTGTCATAACAGTAGTTATAGAGGGTTACAAGAGTAATAACATATAGATTAACCATTCGAGGCTCTTTTTGCCGGTTCTCCTAGACAGTATTTCAACAGGTATCTAATCCTGCAAAGTTAATTTCCTAGTCGAGACTCGGAGAGAGGAGACTTTTCAGTTATCAGTGAACAGTGAACAGTAATCAGGGAATGTACTGTTACTTAATACTGCTTACTGATTACGGAAAAGGCTAACGGCTTAGATGTATAATTAATTTTGCTTAGGTAAGTGGTTCTAATTAAATAGAAGATAGATTTTGCCTCTGATCCTTCCCTACCCCTACTATGAATCAACCCTACTATGAATCAACCCTACTATGAATCAACCCTACTATGAATCAACCCTACTATGAATCAACCCTACTATGAATCAACCCTACTATGAATCAACCCTACCCCTTAATAAGGGGGGTGCCGACAATTTTTAACACCTACCTGCTTAGGTACTTAATAAAGTTGTAATTAGCAGAAAAAACGATGATTGCTCTATCTAACTATAATAATCTCACTCCAGAAGAATATCTTCAGTTTGAAGAGAAAAGTACCATTAAACACGAGTATATCGATGGACAAGTTTACGCCATGGCAGGGACGACGGATACTCATAATATTGTTGCGGGGAATATATACACAATTGTTCGTAATCATTTGCGTGGTTCCGATTGTCGGGTTTATTTTGCCGATGTGAAAGTCAGATTAGAGAAGCGCAATCACTTTTATTATCCTGATATTATTGTCACCTGTGATGACAGAGATAGAGAAACTGCTACCTACAAAAGTTTTCCTAAATTGATTATCGAAGTTCTCTCCGATTCTACAGAAGCTTTTGACAGGGGGGATAAATTTAATGATTATCAAACTCTAGAAAGTTTAGAGGAATATGTCTTAGTCAATAGTAAACACCAACGAGTAGAAACTTTTCGACGGGGTGAACAGGATTTATGGATTCTGCAAACCTATCAGCAAGAAAGTTTTAGTTTACAGAGTATTAATATGACGGCATCTTTTCGGGATTTATACGAGGATGTCACCCTAGAAACGGTTAATGATACTCCCCAAATTCCTTAAAAACCATGATTGCTTTATCTAACTATAATAATCTCACCCCAGAAGAATATCTTCAGTTTGAAGAAAAAAGTCCCATTAAACATGAATATATCGATGGACAAGTTTACGCCATGGCAGGGACAACGGATACTCATAATATTATCGGACTCAATTTCACTTTTATCATTCGTAATCATTTGCGGGGTTCCAATTGTCGGGTTTATTTTGCTGATGTGAAAGTCAGATTAGAGAAGCGCAATCACTTTTATTATCCTGATATTATTGTCACCTGTGATGACAGAGATAGAGAAACTGCTACCTACAAAAGTTTTCCTAAATTGATTATTGAAGTTCTCTCCGATTCCACAGAAGCTTTTGACAGGGGTGATAAATTTAATGATTATCAAACTCTAGAAAGTTTAGAGGAATATGTCCTAGTCAATAGTAAACACCAACGAGTAGAAACTTTTCGACGGGGTGAACAGGGTTTATGGATTCTGCAAACCTATCAGCAAGAAAGTTTTAGTTTGCAGAGTATTAATCTGACGGCATCTTTTCGGGATTTATACGAGGATGTCACCCTCTAGGGAATGAAAAATCATTAAGGTACAACCTCAAAAGGTTGATTTCCATACCGTTTAGTCTTTATCATCTAAAATATTTGTAAAAACTTCTTCTACTCGCTCAGATAAATCTGATGGCTGAAAATAAACTCGTCCAACTCGTCCTTTTAATTTTTGGTCTAGAGTTTCTGGAGTGGAAGAATTGGAAGATTGATTAGGTAGAATGGTCAATCTCACTCGCTGACCAGCTAATTTAGCACTATGCTGTAAAATTTCTTCCCAAGTCCCCTCTAAAGTGTTTTGTTCCATAGATATTGATTTGAATTTCGTTCTTTCCTCAGTGTAACAAGCAAAAGATAAAAAAACAAATTTCTAGATTTTTTTGCCTTATTGTTTTTTACCGGGGGGAATAAAACGGATTTCAATTCTGCGTCTGCTTGCATCTGCGTCACGATTAACCGCAGCTAATTTACCCGAGGGTAGGTATAACTGTCCTGCGGAAAAAGCTCGAAATTTGACGTTTTTGAGTTTACCTGTGTTTTCGATTTCTTGGACGACTGCTAAAGCGCGCATTAATCCTAAATCAGTGTTAGAACCGGGTACTAGCATTTTAACAGATTGTTTTCTGCTGGCAACCGATTCGATATTTTTATCGAGATTACTTGTCTTTTGTATTCCCTGTCCGTCGGTGTGTCCAATTACTTGAATAAAGTCGATTTCTCTGTCTTTGGTAATGGTTTCGATAGCAGGAATAATGCGCTGACGAATATAGGTTTTTAAAGCTGGGTTTAATTGGGCACTTCCCGACTGAAATTTAAATTTTCCTGATTTTTCATCGATAACTATGGGGGTTGCTGTTTGCAGTTTTCGGTTAGCTTCCTCCAGTTTGCTGATGAGATTATAGGACTGAAAAAGTGCCAAGAGGAGAAATAAACTCAGAATCATGAAAGCATTGGACATTAAATCGGTAAATGCGGGATAAACATCCACCGATTTATCTTCATCTCGGTAGTAGGTACGTCTAGACATAATTGCTTAGAATTTGTTAGTGAAGTTATCAAATATGGTGTTAATGTCATCCTGAACATTTTTTTGAGTAGGATTAGGGATTGTCTCAAAAAGTTTTTCTATCTTATCCTTTAAGTTAGAAAATTCAGACTGAACATCTTTTTGAGTAGGATTAGGGATTGTCTCAAAAAGTTTTTTAAGTTCTTCCAACTTCTTATTTAACTTATAAATGTCATCCTGAACATTTTTTTGAGCAGGATTAGGGATTGTCTCAAAAAGTTCTTCTATCTCATCCTTTAAGTTAGAAAATTCAGAACGCATATCGTTAATTTTCTCCAGTTCTGCTAAACATTTTTGAATTTCTCCATAGATGTGTTCAATCATTTTCTGATTCGATTTATTTTCCTTAGCGATAACTTTCTCTAACTTATCTCGCAAAGATTCTAAGTTAGCAGTTAATTGACTGGTGTTGGTGTTCACTGAATTAATTACTTGAGAAAAATCTGATTTAAGGCTGCCAAATTGATTGGCTGTTTTCTCAATAGATTGGGAAACTGCTTTTAATTGTTCTGAGTTCTTAGTTAATTTATCATCAACTACCATCCCTAAGTTATTGCTTAAAAGGTTTAACTCAGACTGTAAGCTTTCCTTGACTTGAGTAAGTTGCTCTGTCACTGTACCAATTAACTGAGACAAGTTAGCATTAGTCACCTCTGGATTATTACTAGAGCGCTCAATGCCATGGGAAGCAGTGAGGATTTTATCGGAGGTTTGGGATAGTCTTTGCTCAAGACGATTGATAAGTTGATTGCCTAATTGTTTCGACTCGGAGTTAAAACTGTCTTGATAGGTTTTCACAGTTTCGATTAATTTTACTAATTCTCCCTGGATGTTAGATAACTTTTCTTGTTCGGTGACTGATCGTTGCTGATTTTGTTCTAGGATTGTCTCAGATTTTTGATTCAAGTCAGTAATTTTTATTCCTAACTCAACCATAGTTGTCATTGAACGCTGGAAGTCTTGAGTTAAAGAAGCTAGAGATTGAGTTGATTGGTTTAAATCTGTAGTAGAATTGGCAAACTGTTGATGAGCAGTCATTAAATCTGCGGTTGCTTGCACTAACTTATCGGCAAATTGACTACTTTCGATTTTTTCGGAAGCTTCCAGAAAACCTACCGCACTATTTTGTAATTTTTGAGAAGATTCTTGGATATTTAAATACACTTGTTCTGCTAAATCGTTAGCTCTTTTATTACTGCTGATAATCTCCCCGATATTCTGCTCTAGTAGTGCAGTGGATTGAGAAAATCTCCCTTGAGTTTCTGCTAAACTAGCGGTAAACCTTTCGATATTACCAGAGAAGTTACTTTTTTCAATTAACTCTGACGCTTGTTTAAAAAGCAGTACACTATTTTTTAGTTCCTGAGAGGATTGTGTAAACTCTCGGTTTGCTTGCGTGATAATTGGTACTTGCTGGTTAAGTTCAAAAGCTGAACGCTGAAAAGTCGTCGCACCGGTAGATAAAGTTCCTGCGGTTTCAGTTAATCTTTCACAAACCTGGGTGACTAACTTAGCTGTTTCCTGATTACCATCAGCAATTTCTTTAGCAACTTTTCCTAAAGAAGATTCTAATACTCTCGTCACCTCGGTATGAAAGTTAGTCAGAAATGCTTGCTGTTTATCCACCATGCTATCAACCGCTTTATTCAAGCGACTATTCCCTTCTACAGTCGGCTGCAAGATGTTATCTAAATAGTCTTCTAGGGAACTAATTAGATTTACTTTAGCAAGGTGGGTATTAAAGATTAAGTTAATCACAGTCAGTAAAGAACTACAAGCTAAACCAATTAAGCTAGTGATAAAAGCAATCCCCATACTTTCTAGGGGAGTTTTGAGCTTTTCTCCTAAACTTTGCACATCGACATTATTGATATCGATAAGTGTGCTGATTCCCGTCAGATTGAGAGTAATTCCGAGGAAAGTTCCCAACAAACCAAAAGCGAGGAGGAGATTGGGTAAGACTCTTACAAAATAATCCCATTTCTCGCAGCTAAGAGATTTAGACATGAAAGTAAATTGTTCTTCATGGTATAAACCATCTACCAAAGCTGCGGTATTAACATCATCTAGTTGACTACTGGCTATCTTAAATCTATTCTCTAGATTAGAGATAATTTTAGGTTGAACCCCGCGACTTTCTCCCCGAATTAAGCGCTTGACTTTTACAGTTGACTCTTGGAGATGTTTATAGAGAGCAATCCGGATTCCCAGAGTTAAGACGGTGGGAAAAATAACCAAGACTAGAGTTAAAACAATCAGATAGGGGGGAAAAAGGTTAAGTAATGCCATGATAGTTATTGGATACCTCGAATTGTGGTTGATAGAGAGAGTTAGGGGGTGAATGTTTCCTCAGATAGCTGGGGAAACATTATTAAGATTGATTAATTTGACCATTCATCAGTAGTGCTAACCTCTGGGGGTAAACTGGGTTGACTACTGTTATTATTTGTTCCCAGTAAAGTTTGTTGCTTTTGCTGTTGTTTGTCGAGTTTTTTCTGTTCAGCAGCACGTTTTTCTAGTTCCATTTTCAGTTGATTAACAAAACGGGTGATAATTCCTTCTTTTGCCTCCTGTCGAGTATTTCCATCTTGTCCAGCTACCTTATCTTTGTAGCGATAATTGGGGTGATAGGAGGGTAAATTTTTGACATTGTTGACAAAATAGCTGACGTTCTGGAAATAATCACCCTCGTTAGTAAATAATAGAGGAGGATTAGCCAAAATCTCATTTTTTGCCTGATTAAGCAGTATCTGTAAAGCATTAATCATGTCCTTACGAGATGCAAATTGTTCTAAAGCAAGTCGCCAATTACCGCTAATATCGATAATGGACTTATTGTTAAATAAATCGCCTTCGATGACTAATTGATAAGTATCATCTTCCTCATCGTATTCTAGTAAACCGAGAGCAATTGCGGGATAGAAAATAAACTCTAATTCCTCAATTAATTTCGCAGGTGGTGGGATAATATCAGCAAAATCTATCCTGTAATCATTGTGTAAAATGCTTATTCTCTTTTGGTCTTGATAGATTTTTTGTAACCCAGATAAATCAGTAATGATTCTTAGGGGAAACCCACCAAATTCGTAGGTAATTAGGATTTCTTCGTCCGTTTGAATTGATTTAAAAGAAGTACCCCGATTAATATTTAAATCAGATTCGAGAGTCTTCAGGAATCTTTGCATGGTGGGTGAATTATCATCCTTAGTCCCAATTAGTAATGCTTTATCTGGTTCCAAGCGATAGTAAGCATCATTAACATTTATGGGTAACATTAAATCAGCTTCTCGCAGAATTTGCGCCAAGCGTTCAGGAAAATCATGGGGTTTATATTGACCCATAAATCGCTTAATTACTGCATCAATCTTATTAGTGCTTACTGATTGAAACTGTTTCTCAATTGTTGCTGTTAGGGTCTCTTTGAGAGTCTCATTATCAATAACAAAGGATTGGCTAAATAAACTGAATAAGGAAGCATTATAGCCTAAATTATTAGTGACTTTTTGGCTAACGGAAATGTATTGAGTTCGGGAGTTACTGTCAGGGATACAGTTATCAATATTCTCCTCTGGGAAAATACCTTCCCCAGTCATCTCGTCGAGATTTAACTGCATTAACTCCTGTTCGTATTTATCGTATTCTGTGATTAGCTGATATAGGGATTCTTTCAGTTGTTGTATCTGCAGTATTCGACTAGAAATATGCTTGAGAATCGCTTCAACAATCTTTCTGGATTCCCCATTGATGCTGAAATTAAAGTTCTGCTGAATTAATTTTTGTCCGCTTTGAACGTAGTCTCTTAACTCGGCCTTGATTCTCTCACTATTGGCATTTTTATTAAACATCTTGAAGACAGACTTTTTCCCGTTTATATCTTCGAGAGTTTGTTTAACATTTCGCCAAATGTTATCAATTTTTTCCGAGGAATGAAACCCTTTATTATCCTGAGATAATTCCTCTAGATTCCCCTTGTAGGTATTAATCTGTACTTGTAAAGCGACCAAAAAAGATAGGCTATTTTCCAAAGAAAATTCTAAGCTATCAGGATTAAGAAGAATCTCCAAAAATTGGTCAATATCTGACTTAAATTTTTCGATTAACTTGGGTTGCGTTTGTTGGGTCAGAGTTAACCAGATTCCGCGACTGCTATCTGTTTCTCCCCCTTGTACTTTGCGAAACTCTTTTTCTAGGGATTGCTTGACGGTTTGGGGTAAATTCTCCAAATCTTGACTATTGGATATTTCTTCCTCTAGGGAATTTTTCCAAGAGGTTAAAGTCTTAGAAAAAGTTTTATTATTCTCTAGGGTTGCTTCTTCCAATCTGGCAGTAAAATCATCCTTATTACTTTGAGTACTCCAATTAGCTAGGAACTTACTTAATAACTCTTGTCCACTGGGACTTTGACCATATCCCTCTAACCAAAATTTGATTAATTTGAGACTAAAACGATTGAGACCAATCTGCACAATTCGGTCGCGAGTAAAATAAATCCTCGCTAGTCCAAAGGAGATATAACCTTGACACATCTGAAAAGGATGATTATCTTTACGAATCATCGGGTCTTTATAGTTATCCCGATTGCTTTTGATGTGAGGAGATAACTCATCGGCAAAATCCAAGAAAATCTTGTAAGCAATGACGTTACATAATTTACCTTTGTTATTAATCCGGTAATCTCCCGCAGTGCGATTAGAAACTAAGTAGGCAAAATCAAAAGGAGAACGTTTTTCATCGATGTTGACGAAATTTTGTTTATCATAACAGACTTGAAAGGAATTACTTTCATTGGTATAATGGTCTAACTCTTTCAAAGCTGCATAGGTATTAGCTCTCATAATTGCCCCATCACCATAAAGTTTAGGACTAATTATTAAATAACCAAAGGATGTATATTCGGCGGTTTGTTGTAAAATATGACGCAAAGTATAGGCCACATCGAGGAAAATACCGCTACCAGTTCCCCCACACAAAGAACCGACAACAAAGACATTTAAACCCTCTTGGACATTAAAACTTTGACCATTAACTTTACCGCTAAACATAAAGGGTTCATGACCAGAAGTTCGTCTTTCCGCTGCTTCAATTGCCTCTTGAATTTTTTGATAGTTATGGAAGAAAGCTAAACGACCGACGGGACGAATACCCCCCGCACCATTTTCAATGGCAGTTATTTGTTTTTTTAGTCTTGGGTCTAACCAGCTTTCAATATGGGAAAAGGGACTTTCAAAAAGGGTTTTGTGTTCAAGTTCAAAGATTAGATTGTTAACATCCTGAGCATTCATATTAATGAATACTCTTTCGGCAGCTGATAGAAGAATTTCTTCCCCGTGATAGCTATTTCCTGTGGGTAAACCCGAACCATTGAAAGCGTTTTTGTCTGTGTCAATATGAACAAAACTGACAACGGGTAGGTTAGATAACTTCCCATACTTATCAATAATAAAGCGACGAATTCTCATTAACACATCTCGACCAGTACCACCTAATCCGATGATAACTGTCCGTTTGATAGCGCGGGTTTGACTGGTGTTAGCCATGGTTTAAATCTCCTGAGTTATTTTTTGCTAATCTGAATTTGTAGGTCGAAATCTTGATGGTTATGGTGATAGGTTAAAGTCAGGTAATTTTTATCTATCTTCACCTCCTGAGTTAGTTGATTACCTCGATAAAAAATCTCTGCTTGTTTAGTGGGTTTTAGATATAACTGATTGCCGCGTCTTTCTAAATAGCAGCGAATTTCTTCCCCATGACAAGGAATGGTATTCTTATGATATTCATCACCACCGATGTTAATTCTTTCGGATGTTTTTAAAATATATTTTTGGGTTTCATTGTCATCATCATTAGATGAGACTTTAATAGTCCAAGCAGTATTTAACCGCAACCAGTGACGAATTCCCAAAATACTCGCTACTATTCCCCCAATTCCCATTAATGTAATTACCAATGCTGGCAACCATAACTGACTCAAGAGATAAGGATTAATCAAACAGGTTTCTTGTCCTCCCGGTGCGGGAGTGCAAAACTCTTGTGCTGTGGGAGCAATATCGACAACTGATAGTTTATATTTATTGCCGTTAGTGGCAGTAATTTCTTGAGTTCTTAGATTAATTGGTAGGGAATTAAGCCAGTTTTGTCTTTCCAAACTTTCGGGAGAATTAGCAAGACGAAAAGGGCTATTTTTTGGGGTTTCTATCCACTGTTGTGAAGTAATCCCCGCGGCAGTAGAAAGGGGTGCATCGGTAATCCAAACTACCGACTGGGGTTTGATAGCTTGATTGGCAGTTAAACGACACTGATTTAAGCGTGCCAGTCGGGGATAAACGTGCCATTCTGCGCGCTGAATATCGGTATTTTTAGCACTTTGGCTAGATTGCCAAGGAATTGACTTTAAAACCGCGTCTATATCTTCCCTTCCGCGAATTAAAATCGGTTCTGTAATCGGTTGAACATTATCAGCAAAGGGGACTAAATAAACGGAATCGTTATTTTTTAAACTATCGCGAATAATTTGACCGAGGCGCGTGCGTCCTTCATCATTAAAGTTAACACTGCCGGTAAGATCGATCGCTAGGATAACATCTCGTCCCTGCCAACGAGCCACCAAATCTAATCCGAGTTTTTGCCAATCGGTAAGCGGTTCCCCGGGGGATACCGTTAAACAGTCAGCACTTTTCATCTAACCTCGTCCGAGAGTGAAAAATTGAGCTTATCCCTATCCTTGCCCCATTGTACTAAAAAAATAATACTTCTTAAAAGTTTTTTTCGCTTTTATTCTCGATTTGCCCTAGGTCATTGTCAATAGTAACCATAGATTAAACTAAATTTTAAAGTTCAGCTGCCCGCGCATTTAAGTGGGTGAGTGGAATTAAATATAAGATGAACGTAGGTTGGGTTGAAGCATGAAACCCAACGCCAGCATGGGTTACGCTACCGCTAACCCATCCTACAAATAATTGTGCCTCCCTACTTAAATTGCTTGTTGAGATAAGGCAAGAGGTAACAGTAAAGGGATTGGGAGAGATTCAGAGGTTAAAATGTGTCTTTTATCCTCTAACCACCTAATCCTAATTCTCGTCTGAGCAATTGAATTGATTTATCCCCAATATAATTATCACTACAGATAATTTCTGGCAGACGAATTAAATCCGATCGCACTTCATTAATCAGATTTTTAATTAAAGTATAACTCGCCTGATCACTGATAATTGTCTGGGAAGTTCGAGCTAAAACTTTTAACTTATCCGTTTCATGAATTTGGGCAGACATAACTAATAAATCATCGCCCCGTAAACTATGAATTAAAATTTCGGCCACCTTAATAATACCGGTGCTAATACTGACAATCCCCAAACGGCTATCGGTGGGTAATTTTTTGATTAATGCCAATTCCTTGCTGTAATCGTAGATATCGATGGGAATGACTCGTAGGTGAAAAGGAGCGGCAATTTCCTCCGCCACACTGATAAAATAGCGACTGGTGACAACAGTGGCAGATTTAGTATTGGCTAAAACTTGGGCTAAATCCTCCATTGCCACTAATTGGACGGGAATTTTGAGGGATTGCTCTAATTCTCTCAACATTAGTTCCCCTGCACCCAAATCGTGACGGGGAATGGTGACAAGAACTTGAGAACTACACTGCGATCGCCAATCGATTTCCGCCAGTAATAACTCGCGAATTTGCTCTAAAGTTAAACCTTGAGCGAGAAAACCAGCCAAACTCTGGCGAATTAGTCGGCCTATTTCTGGATTTTGTTCCAATAGGGGCGAACCCGATAAATTATCGTTTTCATGCCCGCGAGCCTTGACATAAATCCCCGAACCTGCTATAGATTCCACTAACCCATCGTCTTCCAGTTGTTGATAAATTTTACTTATCGTATTACGGTGTAATCCCGTGATCATAGCTAGTTGACGGGTACTAGGTAAACGATGGCCCGGGGGATACTGACGAGAGGCGATAGCGAAGCGAATTTGGTCAAATAATTGCTTAGAGGCGGGTATTTCACTGTCTGGCTGGATTTGGAACTGCATCGGATCACTTCGCTCACAAACTACTTTCGCTGATGCCTATTCTATCATTAGACCTCCGGCAACAATCGGATATCTTCCCCGATCTGAGGGGTCTTCGAGGCAGTATTCAGGAGCCAGAAGCAGCAAACACCAAAATATTATTTATTTAAACTAGAAAAGCTACTTTTTTACTTAAAAATAGTTAAAACAATCATTTTAATCCGTCCCCGAAATCCCACTCATGCGGTAGATAGTCATACCAAATCCGTTTTTAATAGTGTGATTAACTCTCAAGTTATGAATTGTTTCTCCCCACACCCCACTTCCCTATCACCCCATTTCCCCCCGCAACGCGCACGCAGTGACCCCCCGACTATACTATACTTTTTGAACAGGATTTAGTATCAACAGCTGATTAAGGGGATTGATCCTCGTGGAGAAGTTTTAAGCGATCGCTCAAGGTTTTGGTTAAGCGGACAGTTTCCCGTTTTAGCGAATTTTGTTGATAATCAAGCACATTAATCCCTTGACCGATGTTTACTGTCGCTTCGCTTCCCCATCCAGGGTAAGGCTGATTATAACTAATGCTTACCGGCAAAATCTTGATATCTGCATCGGGTTTCATGGTCTTAACTTCCAACGCGATCCGCGCTACCCCCGGTTTAAGAGGATGAACCACTCGATCGCGACAGATACCCCCTTCCGGAAAAATCGCCACCATTTCCCCCGCGGCCAAAAGTTCGACGCTATGGACCAGACTACCCATACTGGGGTGATCGGTGTTGACGGGAAAACCCCCCAAACGTCGGATAAACCAACCTTGCACCCCTTTGATCTCATTAGCGGAAACCATAAAGCGCAAATCGCGTCCACTAACTAAGCGTCCCACCGCGTAGGGTAAAATCAGCGCATCCCAACGGGAACGATGGGTAGGTGCAAGGATGACACCCCCCGTTAGGGGAATATTTTCCTGGCCCGTAACCGTTATTTTGCTGAAAAAAGCTGGTAAAACCAGATAATTTCCCAGAAAATAACAAAAGCGAATTAAACAGGGATTAATTCGGGAATTGACAGCAGGAATTTTTCTAATGGTGAGGGACTCGTCAACGATAGTGCTTTGAGACATCCGATTGTTAGGAAAGATCGAGACTTTCTGACCACTTCCACTTTAGTGCAGTTGTCTGGGGGTCGCTATCTTGTCCTGACCAGTTCGGCAATTGTCTTGAGGGATTAATGGTTAGGATTGGGGTTGTACTCCCGCTCCTACCGGTGCGATCGAGTTTAATTGCAAAGAGGGATGATCTTCTTTGACTTGCTGTAAATTCCACTCATTTTTGAATAATAAGACGGGACGACCCCAATAATCTTTGACGGTTAAAGTATTAAAGAGTTTACCTGCTTTTTCCAAAGCGGCCCAACCCCCGGCGACCCAACGGGCTAAACTATAGGCTAGGGGTTCGAGGGTAGTTTCGACTCCGTACTCGCTTAAAAGACGGAATTGCACCACTTCAAACTGTAATTGACCGACGGCGGCTAAAATCGGGTCGCGTTTAAATTCATCGATCGAGGATAATATCTGTACGGCCCCTTCTTCCTGCAATTCCGAGACTCCTTTTTGAAACTGTTTGAACTTGGAAGGGTTAGGATTTCTGAGATAGGCGAATAATTCCGGAGAAAAACAGGGAATCCCTTCGTATTCGAGCTTTTTACCCATATAAATCGTATCACCGATCGCAAAGACCCCGGGGTTATTCAATCCGATCACATCTCCGGGATAAGCTTCTTCAATAACTGCCCGATCTTGGGCAAAAAGTTTCTGAGGACGGGATAAACGGATAGTTTTACCAGTTCTAGCGTGGTTTACTACCATATCCTTCTCAAATTTCCCCGTACATACCCGCACAAAGGCTACCCTGTCCCGATGTTTGGGGTCCATGTTTGCTTGCAGTTTGAAGACAAAACCGGTGAAATCGGGATAGGTGGGATCAAGGACTCCTAGGGAGGAATTGCGTCCTCTGGGTAGTAATCCATAGTCGAGGAAGGATTCTAGGAATAATTTCACCCCAAAATTGGTCATCGCGCTACCAAAAAAGATCGGGGTCATTTCTCCTGCGTGGACTGCTGGCAAATCCAATTCCGCACCCAATTCCGAGAGCAGTTCTATATCCTCTTTTAACTGGTAATACAGGTCTTTTTCGAGATAATCCTCAATTTTGGGGTCGCCAAGCTCGATCACGGTTTCCTGCGCCTCCTGAGAGCCGTGGGAGCGACGTTCAAACAGGTGTATGGTCTGGGTGGCTCGATCGAAGACTCCCCGAAAGCGATCGCCAATTCCGATCGGCCAATTGACGGGATAGGTCTGTAATCCTAATTCTCGCTCGATTTCGTCCAATAAGTCCAGGGGTTCGCGGCCGGGGCGATCCATTTTGTTAACAAAGGTGAAGATGGGTAACTGACGCAGTTTGCACACTTCAAAGAGTTTTCTGGTTTGCGGTTCCAAACCTTTGGCTGCGTCGATTAACATCACCGCATTATCGGCAGCGGCTAGGGTACGATAGGTATCTTCGCTAAAATCTTGGTGGCCGGGAGTATCGAGGAGATTAATCTGAAAATCACGATAATCGAACTGTAAAACCGTGGAAGTAATCGAAATTCCCCGTTGTTTTTCCATTTCCATCCAGTCGGAGGTGGCTTTGCGTTGGTCGCGTCTTGCTTTGACTGCACCCGCTTGATGGATTGCACCCCCGTATAGTAACAGTTTTTCGGTCAGGGTGGTCTTTCCCGCGTCAGGGTGGGAGATAATGGCAAAATTTCGCCGTTTTTCCAAGACAGCTTCGCCGGTTTCTAGTTCTTTTTCAATTTCGGTCGTCATTCTAATTTCGATCGCTTTCCTATCTTTCTATTCTAGTTTAAGTGGGGAGTTAATCCGCTCAAAAAATCGATCGCTCCGGGAAAAGTCATTAAAAAAAGTCTATGCTAGGATAATTTACAATCCACAACTGATAGTGTTATGAGTGATAATACCAAACAAATTTATAACTACACCGTTATTCTAGAAAAAGAGTCAGACGGTGGTTATCACGCTTTTTGTCCTGCGCTTCAAGGTTGTCATTCTCAAGGAGACACTTTTGAAGAAACGATTGTCAATATTACAGAAGCTATGGAATTGTACCTCGAAAGTTTGATAGCTGATCATCAACCCATTCCCAAAGAAGATTTGATTTTTAAGCCTTTAAATATTTTAATATGAGTCAGTATCCCGCAGTTAAAGTCAAGGAGTTTATTAAAGTTATTGAAAAATTGGGCTTTTATTTGGATCGTCAAAAAGGTAGCCATGCTATTTACAAAAATAGTGGTGGATGTAGGGTTGTGATCCCTATTCATTCAGGAAAAGATATTAAGCAAGGTACTCTCATGGGTATGATTCAAGATATTGGTCTTGATAAAGAAACATTTTTCGAGTTGTTACGAAAATAAGAGTTAAAAGATAGTTGAAGCGATAGCAGCAATTGTACTTTCAGAGGAACGAACCAATGTTTTAGACAAAATGTAAATTATAATCTGCAAAATGTGAATTATAATCTGTAGAAATGTCTCATACACTTTCTTGATAATTGATCTGTGGCACAAAAAGAATCCTTAGATATCAAACATCGTTTTGGTAAAGCTATCAGAAGACGCAGAAGAGAACTTGACTTATCTCAAGAAATCTTAGCTGAAAAAGCGGAACTGCACCGAACTTATATTTCCAGTATTGAACTTGGTAAGTGTAATGTATCTTTAGAAAATATCGAAAAGTTAGCCAAAGCACTTGATATATCTATTGCTGATCTTTTTGCTTATCTATAAATTTGATTAATTGCAATTCAGTATGGATAATAACCAGTTAGTGATAGAAATTCAAAAGCTAATTAAAAACTCAATAGAAAACTATTTTAAAAAACCCAAACCTAGGAATCATCATATTTTAGATTATTTATTTCCAGAGGAGAGACAGATTAGTTCTGTGATGACTGGACTAACGACAAGCATGGGAACTACTTTCTGGGAAAAATTAGCAAACTTTTTAGCCAAAGATAATGGATTTCGTATTTTATATAAGCAGGATAAAAAACTTTTACAACCTAGTCCATTTCCTCAAGACTTAAGAAGTGAACTCGATAATTTAAAAAGTCTCAGAAAATCGAAAGAACAAAAAATATCCATGACAGAGTGCATTGAAAGACTTAGAGTAGTAGCTAAGAAAATAAATAGGAATAACCTCAATTATATCGATCCTCCTTCTGGTCATGGAGTAGATATTTATTTAATCAAAGACAACATTGAGTATGTGTTTGATTTAAAAGCTACACATCCCAATAGGGGAGATGGCTCTAGATTTAGCGACCAGTTGTTAGATTGGTATTGTTATCGGCTGTCCCGTGAACCTTTAGCAAGTATTCACACAAGAATTGTTATTCCTTTTAATCCTTTCTTACCTCAAACATGGTGGCAATCACAGGGAAATAAAATGTATCCTCTAGAGGAACATCATGATATATGGGTTGAAAATGAATTTTGGGATTTTTGTTCTGGTAAAATCAATACTTGGTCATTAATTAAAGAAGCTTTTATTGATCTTCAAAAAGATCAAGCATTTATCAACAAGTATAGACAAAAGTTTCGTAATTATCTAGATAATTAATTTGGTAAAATTATTTCTAGTAAATTTCTTGCTACTGCCTCCACCACTGGTACAGGAACAGCGTTTCCGAATTGTTTTTTAGCGATAGCCGGCTGTGGATGATAGATAAAATTATCGGGGAATCCTTGTAATTTACGCGCATCTTGGGGAGTAATTTCTCGAAACTTTTTGGGTTTATAGATTTTCTTTAAAAACAATTGTTTGTATTCTTGGGGATGAGTAGCGGTAATTGAAATAGTAGCAATATAATCTTTAGCACCCGTAGCGGTTAGGGTAGGAATAATATCGGCCGTCGGTAAAATAATCCGATAAATGCCGTTAATTCCCGTCATATTTTTCGAGTTAATAAATTCATACTTCCCCTCCTGCGTTTGCCAACAAATCCCCAGAGAAACTAACTGATTTAGTTCCTCGATTTTTAGATCGGGTATAATTTCCAAAAAAGCAGAAAAAGCCACGGGATGACCATCTTTTTCGCCATACTTTTTACTGCGTCTTAATTTCAGCAAAGCTAAACAGATACTTTTTTGTCGTTCCGTAGTTTTGATAATATCCCAAGAATGAATAGTTGTGTGACCATTTCTTAAATCAGAAAAAATAAAAAAGTCATTTAATTCATCTTCTTTTTGAAAACGAGTTCTCGATGGAGGAACAAAACCATTAAATAAAGTATCTGCGGATAACTTGACTTTCTCGACGGGTTGAATATTCTTGATGTCTTCTAAAATATCTAAAACCTTCGGATGGATACCCAAAGGTAAAGGAAATTTAAACCGATCATAGTTGTCTATATCTTTTCTAATTCCTACGATAAAAACTCTCTCGCGATTCTGGGGTAAACCAAAATCGTAGGCATTTAATAACTGCCAGTAAACTTGATAACCACAGCTGGTTAATTCATCGATAATTAACTCTAAATTCTCCTGATTGCGAGGACTAGCTAACCCACTGACATTCTCGAAAATAAAGCTTTTCGGTTGACTTTTCTGGACTAATTTAATCGCATCAAACCAGAGTTTTCCCCGGGGGTCCTCAAATCCCCGTAAACATCCCGCCACCGACCAAGGTTGACAGGGAACGCCGCCGACAATAAGATCGAGATTATCGGGTAAATTGCTAATTTTACTCACATCTCCGAAAGCAATTTCATCGCTGTTGAGATAGCTAATAAAATTTTGTTGATAAACTTGGATGGCCTGTTTATCAATTTCTGAATAGCCTAAACAACGTCCTCCCAATTTCTCCAAAGCGATTCTAAACCCACCGATTCCCGCGAATAAATCGATAAAACGATACTGGGGATGGGTGATAACTAGATGTAGGGGTAATTGGGTTTGTGTGCTGACTTTAACTGTGGTTTTCAAGGGTCAATAATTCCTTTTCACCGTCTGGGAAGATGCCTATCTGTATTAATTATTTTAGTATAACTTAAGAGTTTTTTTTCGGTATTTTCAGCCGATAGAGGCACGACAATAATAGACCTCTAACCCACATTCCGCACTTCCAATTGTAGTAAGCTGTACTGAATTTAAACTGCGGATTGAAAATTTTAGTACAAATGCTCAAACTTCCTCTCCCTGCTCCCTTCTCCCTTGCAGCCTTAACGAGCAATTTAGATAGTCAACAGCTTATGACTGGTAGCATATAAAATGAAAATAACTTAAGTATTTATACTTATGCTCTTCGGGCAGAAAAAGTGAGAAACTAAAAAAGTTCTCAAAAAATATTCAAGTCAAGAAAAATGTCAAAGATAGAAGTAAAAAATCTAGACCACTTTTGTTCTAGAGCGAAAACAATTGACAAAAATAGCCGAATGTCTTTCTCTATAAGGGTTTCATCCCTCGAACCAATTTTTGCTTCCAAGCCAGCTAAACAAGATTTCTTTGACCGAATTTGGTTCTCTCGCATCCGTGTCTTAACCTGTCGGTGATTCAGCAAGATGTGTCAGGCAGTCAGATAAAAAACTTGTTTCTGGGCGGGGAATCCCTACAATAGGAAACAGGATAATTAGTAGTAGATGAAAACCGATGGGTCAGTTTTTTAAACAAACTTTCGCTAGTTGCTTGGGAACTTTATTGGGATTATTGGTATTTTCGTCCCTAGGTGTGGGGGGATTAGCATTTTTACTGCTTTCTTTCCTGATTTCTAGCGATAGCTCCTCAGTCAAGGAAAAATCAGTCTTAGTCTTTAACTTAGCCACCAATATCAGCGATGCTCCCCCTAGTTCAAGTTTAGCCGATAGTTTGACCAGTGAGAGTCGGATCACTTTAAATTTGCGACAGGTGATAGCGGCGATCGAAAAGGCCGCCCTTGATGATAGTATTGTCGGTCTGTTACTCTACGGTCGCGGCACTGTCGGTGAATATGGCTATGCTACCCTGACGGAAGTGCGGCAAGCTTTGGCAAAATTTCGCCAATCGGGTAAAAAAATTATCGCCTACGATGTGGAATGGACGGAAAAGGAATATTATCTCGCTTCCGTTGCTGAAAAGGTGATTATTAATCCCGTGGGGAGAATGGAAATTAATGGTTTAAGTAGTCAACAAACCTTTTTTGCCGATGCACTAGAAAAATATGGTGTGGGGGTACAAGTGGTAAAAGTGGGTTCTTTTAAAGGTGCGGTGGAACCCTATACGCGTCAGGATTTAAGTGTCCAGAATCGTCAGCAGCTGCAAACCCTACTCGATACAATTTGGTCTAATTATAGTTCCACAGTGGCCAAAAGTCGCAATTTAACACCCCAACAGGTGCAAACTATTTCTGATACTCAAGGTATTCTGGAAGCAACCACAGCGAAAAAGGCGGGTTTTGTTGATGAAGTGGCCCATTTAGATCGAGTAATTGCTTTAGCAAAGGATTTGACAGGAGAAGCAAAAAATAAAACTAATCAGGAGGAAAACTCTGGCTCCTTTTCGCAAATTTCTTTAGCTAATTATGCTAGTTCTCTCGATGAGGAGGAAGATAGTAGCGATCAAATAGCGATAGTTTATGCAGAAGGGACAATCGTAGAAGGTCAGGGAGATAGAGGCGAAATCGGTGGGGATAAATTGGCGAAGGAATTGCGAAAATTACAAGGGAAGGAGGAGGTAAAAGCGGTAGTTTTGAGAATTAATAGTCCGGGGGGAAGTGCCACCGCTTCCGAGGTGATTCTGCGAGAAATTAAGCGTTTAGATGCGAAAAAACCGGTAATTATTTCTATGGGTGATGTGGCAGCTTCTGGGGGTTATTGGATTGCGATGGGTGGTCAAAGAATTTTTGCCGATAATGATACAATTACTGGTTCGATCGGTGTGTTTGGATTGTTGTTAAATATCCAGAAGATTGCTAATAATAATGGCATCGATTGGGATACGGTTAAAACTGGAAAATTGTCCGATATATCTACTATTACCAGACCGAAAAATCCCCAAGAATTAGAAATTTATCAAGCGGCAGTTAATCAGTTCTATGATTTATTTATCGAGACGGTAGCCAAGGGGCGAAAATTATCCCCAGACAAGGTTAGAACTGTGGCCCAAGGTCGCGTCTGGACGGGAAAAGATGCGGTTAAAATTGGTTTAGTTGATCAAATCGGTGGTCTAGAAGCGGCAGTACAATACGCAGCCAAAACAGCTAAATTAGGAGATGATTGGAGTCTTAAAGAATATCCTCGATCGCAAAGTTGGCAAGAAGAACTTGTCTCTAATTTCTTGCAAACCTATCTTCCTCCTCTAACTAAAAATAATCACCCTTTGACGCAGGAATGGCAAAATTTTCAGCAGGAATTATTGAAGTTACCTACATTTAATGATCCCCATAGTGTTTATGCTAAGTTACTTTTTAATCTCGATTTTCGCTGATATTAGGTAAAAATAATGCCCGCTAATTCTGAAATTATTTGACAAAAATTTCTATGAATCGCCCTAATAGCGTTATTCTTGGTTTAGCCTATATTTTGGGATTATTATCTACAGGTCTGCTAGATTTTAGTCCCCAGTTAAACCGATGGCAAGAAGTGGTAATTAGAATTGTTATTATCAGTCTAATTACCCTGTTAACCACAACTTTTATCCGTCGTTTTTGGTGGCAAAGTCCCCCGCAAAAAATTTGGCTGATAGCGGGATTAATAGCTATCTTTGCCGTTGTTTATCTAGAAATTCGCACTCCTTACCCCAGCGCAAACGATATCAGTCATCTTTTAAAAAATAATGTGGTTAACTCTATTAAAATCACGGGCAGTATTATATCAGAAATTCGTCTCAATCGCCGAGAAAATTTACAATTTTGGTTAGAAGTAAAGGAATTTAGCCTCAATAATTTACCAAAGGAAAAATCCACAGGTAAACTCTACGTTACTCTACCAAATCTAGCAGAAAATCAGGTTTATCCCGGACAAGAAATAACAGTTAAAGGATTACTCTATCGTCCCCGTCGTGCCAATAATCCCAATGCTTTTGACTTTGCTAATTATCTAGCGCGTCAGGGTGCTTTTGCTGGTTTAAAAGGGGAAATAATTATCAATAAAAAATCACCGACTTGGGGAGTTTGGCAGATTCGTCAGCGCATTGTTGAGGCACAAATTCAAGGAATAGGCCAGGAAAAAGGGACTTTATTAAGTTCGATTACCCTCGGACGACAAGCGGTTAATTTGCCAGCAAAAATCACTGATTTATTTATTAAAACTGGATTGGCTCACATTTTAGCAGCTTCTGGCTTTCATGTGTCTATTTTGTTGGGATTTGTTTTAACTGTTACTCGCAATTTATCCCCTAAAAAACAGTTCACTATTGCCGTTACTATCTTAATAATTTACGGCACTTTAACAGGGTTACAACCTTCAGTTCTGCGGGCGATTTTGATGGGAATTGGCGCATTAATTGGTCTGCTTTATAATCGACAAGTTAATAGTTTAGGTTCCCTGTTACTAGCGGCTACAATTCTATTATTATGGCAACCTCTCTGGATTTGGGATTTAGGATTTCAGTTAAGTTTTTTAGCGACTTTGGGATTAATTATTACCGTTCCCTTACTGAAAAATAAAATTGACTATTTCCCTAATTTAATCGCTGAACCTATAGCTATTAGTCTAGCTGCCACTCTCTGGACTATGCCTTTATTAATGTTTACGTTTAACTCGATCGCTCTTTATAATATCCCCATTAATATTATCACAACTCCCCTAGTTACCCTGATTAGTTTAGGAGGAGTTTTTACTGCCTTTTTAGGCTTAATTTATCCCCCTTTGGGCAGTATCGGTGCTAGTATTCTCTATTACCCTCTAGAGTTATTACTGCAAATTACCAACTTTTTTAGTCTGCTTCCTTTTAGTACCTACTCCACAGGTAAATTATCCTTAGGAGTGATGTTAATTATTTATATTTGCCTTACCTTAATCTGCTTTAATATCTGGTTTCGTCAACGGTGGCATTTAATCGGTTTATTTATCCTCACTTTAATTTTAATACCGATTATTTATCAGCATTTAACTTTAACTCAGGTGACAGTTTTAGCCACCAAATCGCAACCGGTAATAATTATTCAAAATCGAGGAAATACTCTCTTAATTAATGGGGAGGAACCCGCAACAGCACGTTATACAGTTTTGCCTTTTTTGCGACAGGAGGGAATTAATCAAATACAAGGAGCAATAACCGTCAATAATTCGGCGCAATTCTCAACTATCAGTGAGGACATACCAATCAAAAAAACTATTACTTTATCCCAGTTAGAAAAATTTAATCTCGGCGAAATTACTGGACAATTGCTCGAGAAAAATTTATTTAAATTTCAGGTAAAAAATCAATCTTGGCTCTGGATTATCAACCCGAAAAATCCCGTTAATTTATCCCAAGAATTCAGCCCCCTAGTGTTATTATGGCAGGGAAGCAATCTAGATAAACAATGGTTAGAGTCCATTCGACCTCAAACAGCGATCGCCGTCACCAACAATCTCTCCCGTAATGCCAGAAATCAACTGAGAAAGGCCCGGATTAAGACTTACTGGACGGGGAGAGATGGTGCGATTCAATGGACAGCAAAAAATGGATTTCAACCCTTTCTAATTAATGAGTGATATGTACCACCAAAACCGAACAGGGAGCATGATGTACCACATAATTACTGACACTACCTAAGATTAACTCAGATAAACCCGATCGACCGTGACGACCAACAATAATTAAATCTACCCCCTCTTGCTGGGCAACTTGACAAATTTTCTGCCCCGGATCACCGATATAATAATCAGCCCGGGCTGTGATATTATCTTCCTTAGCTCGATCGACTAAACCGTTTAACCAAGCTTGTAATTCCGCCTGCATTTCTTCGGTGATTTGTTGTTGCAAGGCGATCATATCGGGGGGATAACCACCACCATAACCGATCAGATTACCATAAATAAAAGTTTCCGTGTAGGGAGTCAAAGGTTTAGACAGACTATAAACAATTCGCAACTCACTAGCGTAGGTTTTCGCTAAGAGAATAGCCGTATTCAATACCTCTGGAGTGACATCTTGATAATCCACAGCCACGAGAATTTTATTATAGAGTTTGTTGGTATCCCGATCGACTGAGAGTGTTTCCGTATTATTCATCGAATTAACCTCCTCGATAGCAGATAAAGTCAGGGTTGAAGTTAATCTTTTTTCCCACCGGCTGCCAGCAATACCCTGGGGAAATAGCCAAAAATTGCTGAAAGCTGATGACTGATAGTTGACGCTCCCCTACCTCTAGTGTGACATTTTTCGGATGATGTAGCTAAATCCCCAAAAAAATTAACAATTTGGGGAGACTCCGAGACGATACCCTAGGGTTGATTCAAGGTAGGGTTGATTCAAGGTAGGGTTGATTCAAGGTAGGGTTGATTCAAGGTAGGGTTGATTCAAGGTAGGGTTGATTCAAGGTAGGGTTGATTCATGAATCAACCCTACCCAAACCCCGGAGCGCATTAGCTTTTCGGTGGGATGCTTACAGCCAGATGCTGATACATTTGTAATCATCTAAGAGTCACCGATAATTGCTGATTGTCGGTATTTCTGCAAATGTGAGATGCACCCCTAGATTTTTTATAAAAGTATTTATCTTAAGATACAATATGGTTGAGATTTTTTGCAGCAGAGGATCTAGTCGAATGAATGAAGATAGCAAAAATTATGAGATGCAAATTCTGGCAATGATGATCAATCAGTATTTGGATGATATGGTATCTCTGAGTGAAGAAAAATTAAACCAGCTAGAAGCAAACCGCGATCAGATTGTTTGGGATTTAGCCACAAGAATTTACAAGGAAAGTGGTCATAAAGTAGAATTTCATATAATACGAAACTTAATTAATTCTAGAATTGAAGTTATGAGATATCAGTTATTTTTCAGTCAATCCAGTCTATTGGAATCAAGGAGAATCAATGAAGAGAAAGCTATTAAAATAGCAGAACAAAAAGCTAATGCTGTTATTAACGATAAAAACAATGATGATACCGAGAAAATAACGTCACAAGACAATGAACGAAAACTGGCAATTTTTATCAAAGTTCAAGAGATAATTAGTGATCAATTAGATGTGGAAAAGTCTGAGATACATATTGATGATGAACTATTTTATTTAAAATCTAAGGAAACCCTCAGTAGTTATAGTTCTTCTAGCTTTTATAGTTCTTATGGTTCTTGTAGTAATGGTTTATTAGTCTCAAATTGGGGAGGAGATGAACTTGATACAGTTGAATTAATCATGACTTTAGAAGAAGAATTCGAACTTGAACTTGAAGAAAAATGCCAAGAATTTACAACAGTGAAAAAGCTAGTTGATTATCTGGCTGAAAATTTAGGCAAGTAACAATCTTAATTTTTACCAAAATATCTCAAGTTATCAGCCAAATATAGCTATAATCCAATTAGAGCGAGTTCTAAACCAACAACTTATGATTAGTCGCTACATTGTCCTATGGCTCCCGATGATCGTAATAGGAATTAGTAACGGTATTCTCAGGGAAAGCACCTACGGAAAATATCTCGATGAACTACGCGCTCATCAAATTTCTACCCTGACAGGAATCCTCTTTTTTAGTCTTTATATTGGCACTCTTGTCTATTTTTGGGGTCTAGAATCCTCCGGTCAAGCAATTACTATCGGTTTAATTTGGTTAGTATTAACAGTGGGGTTTGAGTTTCTGTTCGGTCATTTTATCGCTGGTCATTCTTGGTCAAGATTAGGGCAAGATTATAATCTTTTAGCGGGACGAGTTTGGATTTTTGTTCTCTTGGTCATTACTTTTGCTCCTTTACTATTTTACCAACTTTTTTCTTAATTATGAAAGCTATTATCATCAATCGCTATGGCGATAGTAATGTTCTCCAATACACCGAAATAGAAAAGCCAATTCCCCAAGGGAAAGAAGTCTTAATTAAGATTATGGCAGCGGGAATTAATCCGATTGATTGGAAGATTCGTCGGGGAATGCTCAAAATAGCCACAGGTAATAAATTTCCCCTGCAATTAGGTTTTGATTATAGTGGAATTATCGTTGAAAAAGGCAGTCAGGTGGAACAATTCCAGATCGGAGATGAGGTTTTTGGTTTTGTCAATAAATTACCCGGTAGAACCTATGCTGAATATGCAATTATTCCCGCTTCCCTATTAGTTAAAAAACCGCCTAATCAGAGCTTTATTGAAGCTGCTGCCACCCCTTTAGCTGCTTCTACCGCTTTGCAAGTCTTGCGAGATTTTGGCAATATTAAAGCAGGAAATCGGATTTTAGTTAATGGTGCATCGGGAGGAGTGGGTAGCTTTGCTGTGCAGATAGGGAAAATTTTCTCTGCGGAAGTAGATGGAGTTTGTAGTAGTAAAAATATCGATTATGTCACCTCTTTAGGAGCAGATAAAGTTATCGATTATACCCAAGAAGATTGGAGAAAAACTGAGCAGAAATATGATATAATCTTCGATGCTGTGGCTAAGTCTTCTTTTTGGCACTGTCGTCAGCTTTTAAAACCCCAAGGGACCTATATAACCACCCTCCCAAATCCAGGAATTATCCTCTTAAATTATCTCGGTGCTTGGTTGCCCCAAAAAGGGAAACTGATATTTTTTGCTCAAGCACAAGCGTCTGACTGGCAATTTCTCAAAGAAGCGATCGAATCGGGTAAATTAACTGTTAGAATCGATCGCACCTATACTTTTTCCCAGGTGGCAGCAGCTCATAATTATAGTGAATCGGAAAGAGTGCGCGGAAAAATAGTCTTAATCCCCGATTAAGGATAAATAGTTAGGGATTTTCCCGATTTTTTGGGGAACGAGTAAATAGTTTTAAGTAGGTAGAAACAGAGAATTCTTTAATTGGGAAGGTGATAAAAGTCAAGGGATTAATAGTAATAATAATATTGCGGCTATCCCTCTGTACCGCCTTGATAATCTGTTTAGCCACCCAATCGGCCGACATAATACCCACAGGATTTAAATTACTCTTAAAAGGGCCAAGAATTAGCTTTCTCACCACACAGGGAGCATCTAAACGACGCAGGGTAATCATATCACCGATCGCTCGTTTACTGAGTTCGTAGAGGGGACTAAAGGCAGGATTAACCTCCGCTTCCGAGGTATTCACCCAGACTTCCTTGCGGGCAATTTGCTCGTTAGTGCGGACAGTTTTGAAGAATAATTCCATTAAACGCCAGACGGAAAAAGTATTCACTTCGTAGGCTAATTCGATCGCTTCTGGGGTTCTTTGGCCGTGGACATTAACGCCATGATTTAAAATCAGTATATCTACAGACTTAAATAGGTTCTCAAGTTGCGTTTCTTCGCCGATTTGCCATTTCACGGTTTTTACGGGTACTGATTCGCCGTTAATTTCAAGAGCGATCGCATTCTCCCCAGAAGTGAGCGCGATCACCTTGGCTCCCTTCAGTTGTAGGTACTTTAACAGCGATCGCCCTAAAGTTCCATTCGCTCCGGTAATGGCGATCGTTTTACCCTTGAGAGAAAGTGCCGTCCCCATCAATTTATCCATAAAGGTGAAAGTGCCACAATAATAAGCCTTTTGGTTATCAAAATGGTGTCGCCAGTGGTAGGTACGATTAACGCGCCATTGAGCGGGAAAACTCTCAAATTCCCCCGGACGATGGGTTAAATCGGTTAATTCCTCCAGATTGGCGATACCTAAACCTCGACCGATCGCCGTACTGAGAAAAGCCAAAGTATAAAGGGAACCTAACCAACCCAACCAAGGGCGATCGAACCCCCAAGAGTAGGCCAGTAGTACCGGTAAAACACTGGCAGCCAACATCACCAAGGCCTCCGGTACATCATTGTACCAGTGCGCCCGACGATAAATTTCCTCGCTCATTACCGACAGATCGGGACGAAAAACCCGATGATGCCAGACGTGCAGACGATAAAGGGGCTGCCAATGGTGGGCCAGAGCATGATAGCAATCACGCACGATCTCCACCCAAATAATTGAGCCACAAATCAGTCCGACACAGAGGAGCAGGTTTGACATAGGGGATAAATGTTAAATTTTCTCAACGAATGTAAACAAAGCAATCTTAGCCGAAAAAGCGCATTTATCGGGTAAAAGGAACCAATAGCCTGAAAAACTGGGGTTTCTTTACCGAAAAAACTTAAGATTCCGTTAAAAATTTTAACAATTTTCGGTAAGATAAAGCAAGAAATAAGCTTCTATTTGAACAGTTACTTAACCTGAGTCGATTATGGCAGAAAATTATTGGTCGCGAGAGGATGATAACGAAGAATTAGACCCGATTGGTTCCCTCCTATCTGACTGGTCCGATCCCGAAGATGAGGAGGAGGAATTTAGGAGCGAAATTTTTCAAGGCCGATCGGGACGCAGACAGAAAGCGGCTTTTAGCCTCATGGCGATCTGGACAATAATTATCGGACTTCATTGGCTGAGTTGGGGTTATTGGGCAATTATCGCCTTAACTATGGTACTATCGGGGCAAGCTTTGCGGCTGCTGTTCACGAAACCAGAAACGCCGCCAATTCCTTTGCCAGATTGGGATTTAGCCTCTGTCCCCAGGGTGTCCCTCTTAGTAGCGGCCAAAAATGAAGAAACTGTAATCACGAAGCTGGTTAATTATCTCTGTCATCTAGACTATCCCCAAGATAAGTTAGAAGTTTGGATCGTCGATGACTATAGTACCGATAACACCGGTGCAATTCTTGATCGCCTTGCTTTAGAATATCCCCAATTAAAAATTCTCCATCGTCCTGCTAATGCCGGAGGTGGCAAATCTGGCGCCTTGAATCAGGTTTTATCCCTGACTAACGGGGAAATTATCGGCGTATTCGATGCGGATGCGGGATTATCCTCCGATTTACTGCGTCATGTGGTCCCAATGTTCGACGATCGAGAAGTGGGTGCGGTACAGGTGCGAAAAGCGATCGCCAATGCTGCCGAAAACTTCTGGACCAAAGGACAAGCGGTAGAAATGATCTTTGATAGCTGTTTCCAACAGCAACGGATCGCAGTGGGAGGGATCGGAGAATTGCGCGGAAATGGTCAATTTGTCCGTCGTAGTGCCTTAAATCGTTGCGGGGGTTGGAATGAACAAACGATCACCGACGATCTTGATTTAACTATTCGTCTCCATATTGATAATTGGAAAATTAATGTCTTAAATTTTCCCGCAGTAGCGGAAGAAGGGGTGACAACTGCGATCGCTTTATGGCATCAGCGCAATCGTTGGGCCGAGGGTGGTTTTCAGCGTTATCTCGACTATTGGAAAGCAATTTTAAAGTCTCCCATGCCTTGGCCGAAAAAGTTTGATTTAATTGCTTTTTTGCTCGTTCAATATATCTTACCTGCGGCCGCTATTCCCGATCTTTTAATCACAATTACCCAGCATCAAGCCCCGATTTTAACGCCTTTAACTGGTTTGGCTCTTTCCCTTTCTCTCTGGGGGATGGTGACAGGATTAATCCGAGTCAATACGGGTAAAAAATTCACTTTTGCTCTCGGTTTGGACATCCTGGCTCAAACCATTCGCGGCATGATTTATATGATGCACTGGTTTATTATTATTCCCAGTGTCAGCCTACGGATGGCTTTGCGTCCTAAACGTTTAAAATGGGTGAAAACCGTTCATCTGGGGGAACATCTCAGCGCCGAAGTTTAATTTTCGAGGATAGACTCCCAAAACTTTGGCTTTATCAGGCTCGAAATCCCCTGTCAGTCAAGGTAACAGCCTTTGGAAACCCCTTTGGGAAAAATTTCCAATTTCCTTAATCATGCTTGCTGCCAATAATGTGTTAATTTAGATACAGAATTGAATTCCGTGACAGCACTGGGGTGGCGAAAAGCGCTCGCTCCAGTTTTTTTTTGTGATCGGTTAGTGGAATGTCTGCGCTTGTTAATCACTTTAAGGTTAAATCTAGCGAAAATGTAATTAATTTCTTATCGAGAAAACGGGTTTCTTCAAGAAACCCGTTTTCTGTGGGGTTTTTTGCGGGAAGCATCCCCCTCTCCTCGTAGGTTAAGGGGGTAAGGTCATAATAATCCGTTGCCAAAACCGACTTTTCAGAATACAATAGGGACGAGTAGTCATTCATCGCTCAGATTAGTTAAGATGACATTACATGACTAATAATATTGACCATGACCGCTTATTTAAGGAGTTAATCTCCACCTTTTTTGTCGAATTTATTGAGTTATTTTTTCCTCAATTGATCGATTATTTAGATAG